>JAZKYB010000055.1:0-12110 GCA_045611905.1 Acutalibacteraceae bacterium
AATGCCTAATGTATCCGCCACTTCTTTTTGTGTGAATTCTTCATAACCGTTCATACCAAAGCGCATTTCCATAATTTGCTTTTCGCGTGGCGGCAAGCATTTAACAAAACTGTTTAAAATCGAACGCTCATCCTCTTGCTCTACCCCACGGCCTATTTCGTCATAATCGCTTCCCAAAACATCTGAAAGTAAAAGCTCATTTCCGTCCCAATCAATATTAAGCGGTTCATCAATTGAAATTTCGTTCTTTTGAGACGCATTTTTGCGCAGATACATTAAAATTTCGTTTTCGATACAGCGTGAAGCATAGGTCGCAAGCTTTATATTTTTATCTGCTCTAAAGGTGTTTACCGCCTTTATAAGACCAATTGTACCTATTGAAATTAAATCTTCAATATTGGTGTTTGTGCCGTCAAATTTGCGGGCAATATAAACCACCAACCTTAAATTATGTACAATTAAAATATCCTTTGCTTTTTTATCGTCACGGCTTAAAAGTATTGACTCTTCATCGGCATTTAAAGGTGGCGGCAAGGTTTGCGAGCCGTTAATATAAAATGTTGGCTTTATAATACCAATCTTAAGCAAAAATAAATATAAATATGTTTTTATCATAATTATCACCTAATTTAAAATTTTGGGGTTTATTATAGCATCGCACCCGTCCAGCAACTTCGTTTTTGAAATTGCTATAATGGGTCGGTTAAGTGTTATAATTTTGTTGTTATATAAAACCTCTGCCCTATCACATCTTATACCCTCTAAAACATCCGCCCCTGAAACAGTTGCACAGGGCAACATTCTGTAACGCCTTTTGGTTTTAACATTGGTTTGAAAGTTTTCACAATCAAAAAGTTTTTTTGCAACGCTTTTATCTACAATAATTATTTCACCCATTGAAAAGGCGTCTTCAATAGAATTTCCCGTGTCGATAATTGCCGTTAAAACCGCCTTATTTTCATTTGCAAAAACGGTTATATTGCACCGCCCGCCAAAAGCTGCGTTTTTAGAAAAAATGCGAAACAAAATGCTAAAAATTATATAACCCACAACCGTAAAAACAATAAGGGCAATTAAAGAAATATCAAAATAAACAACCGAATTATTTATAACCATTCCATTTGGCGAAAAAGCAAGCCAAACGGCATACATTAAACCACCAAAGCCGACAGTCACCCCCAAGAGCAATAAAACACTTTTTATATATGCTTTGATTCCTTTAAAGCCAAAAGCGATTATTGACATAACCATTGAAACCAAACTTTTAAACAGCATTTCAATTATAATGTTTGTTTGGGGCAAAAATATGTAAAGTGATGTAAGCGCTCCCACAAAGGCCGACAATACAACCCACCTTGTTTTTGGGGCTTTCTTTAATATTTTGCTAACCGCAAGCAATAAAAAGTAATTTATTATTAGATTTAAAAATATCAAAACATCGGCATAAACAATCAATTAAATCACCACTAAATACATTATAACTTTTTCACTTTGAAAAAATTGTCGATTAAAAAGGTAAAAAAAAATAAACCCCACGAAAATTCGTGGGGTTTATAATTATATTATTCACCTTCGGGGAAGTTAAAGTCTTTACCGGGGTTAGTTGGTGTTTGCGGCAAATTATTGATATTGCTTTGATAACTTGATTCGCTAACATTAGCCCTTAAAGTCGCTTTTAGAGTGTTTGTTTGTCCCTTTTCAGTAATATAGGTGATTGTAATTTTATCGCCTGCTCGGCTTTGTTCAATTAAATCAAGCACTATAGCATCATCTGTAATGTCTACACCGTTAATTTGAGTAATAGTATCGCCTTTTTTAAGTTTGCCGTAAAGGTCACTGTCTTCCGATACCGAATCAACATATAAGCCAATATGCTTATATTTGCCAAGTTCAACCGTAATAGAATCCACCGCAAAATATGATATACCCAATTTTGCACGGCTTAACACCTTGCCATTTTTTATAAGCTCTTCCACAATATATTTCATTGTGGTGGTGGGTATTGCATAGCTTACCGATTCTTGCCCCTCTGACATAAGCTTTGCCGAAGTTATGCCAACAACTTGACCATACATATTAACAAGCGCACCGCCCGAAGAACCGGGGTTTATAGGGCAATCGGTTTGAATAAGGCGTGCTGAATAGTTAGATGTAACCGACGCACGGCGATTAACTGCCGAAACAATACCCTTTGTAATGCTTGCTTCGTTAGTCGGTTCGTTAGGACGACCAATAGCCACAACATTTTCGCCATAATTTAATTGGTCTGAATTGCCAAAGGTTGCAGGGTCGAATCCCTTTGCATCTATTTTTAAAACTGCCAAATCGCTTACAACATCACCGGCAACATATTTAGCATCATATTCCTTGCCATCTTGTGTGTAAACCTTAAACTTTGGCGCCCCAATTTTAGAATAAATATGGTCATTTGTAACGATATAACCATCCTTGGAATATACAACACCGCTTGCGCCCGACATTGTACCCTCTTCATTATAAACTATAATGCCAACAATACTGTTGCTAACCGTTGCATAAACTTCAGCTGCGGTCATTTCGTCATCCTTTTCGGGTTTTGCCGAAAGGTTAATATTTGCATTCTTTTTAAATACGCTTTGGTTTTTACCAACAAAATAACCCGCAACGCAAAATGCCGACAACAAAATTGAAACCGCGGTTAAGACTGCGAAAATTTTAAGCCCTAAAAACGATTTTTTGTTGTCCTCTTCTGGTTTAATTTCATCAATTATAACAGGATTATACTGCGGTATAAAGTCGCTGCTTTGTTCAACCGTTTCTTCAGTTTCAAGCGGCAATTCTTCTTTCACGGTATCTTCTTCATTATTGATTTCGGGTATAATTTCCTCTTCAATAACTTCAGTATCTTTGTTTTCAAAATTTTCCATTAATATTCTCCTTTAGGAAGTATAACCTTAAAGGCGGTAAATTCGCCTTGCTTACTTGTAACCGAAACCTGACCCTTATGAGCCAAAACTATTGTTTTAACTAAATAAAGCCCAAGCCCCAAGCTGTTTTTAATGTTAGAACGGGATTTATCACCCTTGTAAAAGCGTTCAAACACAAACGGCAATTCATTTTCAGATATGCCATCCCCTGTGTTTTTAATTGTGAAAACCAAATTTTCATTATCACAAACAAGTGAAAAGGAAATTTCACCATTTTCATTCGTAAATTTAATTGCATTATCCACAAGGTTATATAAAACCTGATGAATTAAATCTTTATCGCCCAAAACCATAACTTCTGAAAGACAGTCAAGCCCTTTAATTTCAAGTCCGGCTTTTTCAATTCTTTGTTCTTGCCCTAAAACAATACCGCAAAGCATTTCATTAAAGCTAAAGCTTTGGTGCTTAAGTTCAATTTCGCCCGCTTCAAGCTTTGCAATGTCAAGCATACCGCTGACAAGGCGTGAAAGGCGTTTAACCTCACTTGAAACAATAGACAAATAATAATCCCTGCGTTCTTCGGGGATTGTGCCGTCTAAAATTCCGTCAATAAAGCCCGAAATGGTGGTCATTGGTGTGCGAAGCTCGTGCGAGACACTGCCAACAAAGCTGCGGCGCATAGTTTCTAAACGAGCAAGTGAACTTGTCATTACATTAAACGAAACGGCCAAATCACCAATTTCATCATCACTGGTTACGGGAATACGCTTTGAAAAGTCACCCTTAACCATTGCCTTTGCCGCTTCAGACATACTTTTAAGCGGCTTTATCATACGGTAAGTGATAACAAAAAACAACAAAAACATTAAAATTGTTGGCACCGCCGCCGACATCATAAACAGCTTTGTCATTTTTGACATAAGGTTTTTAACCTGTGCTATTGGTGCGGTTGCAACAACATAATAGGTTTCATCCAATTCAATAACATTTGCGGCGATACACTGTGCGTAAGCATACATTTCAATTTTTTCCACAACAGGTCGATTGCCGTTTACTGCACGATTTATAACATCCTTAGGCATTATATACGAAGAATGAAGGCATTTCACATCATCTTGCCATTCTTCACAGGCACATACCAATACCGCACCATATTCATCGGTTATAAAAATGTCCGATTCAATAACATTTGAAAGTGTTTGCGAAATTGCCAAAAAGTCAACCTTTAAAGCATCGTCCGCATTATCTTGTGCAACATCAGTCACCGCTTGTGAAACCTGTTCACAGCTTTTCCTTAATGTGTTATATGTGTCCTTCGCCATATAATCGTTAAGCACGAAGGATAATATTAAAAAAATTAAAAAGAAGCTAACAAAAGCCACAACAGCCACGGCTAATAAATATTTTTTTATCAGTTTGTGCTTCATAAGTCATTTAACCTCAAACTTATATCCAACGCCCCAAACAGTTTTGAGAGACCATTCATCAGACACATTTTCAAGTTTTTCACGAATTCTTTTAACATGAACATCCACTGTTCGAGAATCTCCGTAATAATCAAAGCCCCAAACTTCATCAAGTAATTGGTCGCGGGTGTAAACACGGTTGGGATTACTTGCTAAATGATAAATTAGTTCTAATTCCTTTGGTGGTGTATCAATGGCTTTGCCGTCTACCAAAAGTTCGTAATTTGTAAGGTTTATTACAAGCTTATCAAATTTAACCTCTTCGCATTGACCTTTATCTGCGGCACCGCTTCTACGAAGCACGGCTTTAACACGGGCCATAACTTCTTTTGCATCAAACGGCTTTGTTACATAATCGTCTGCGCCAAGCTCTAACCCTAAAATTTTATCAAAGGTTTCGCCCTTGGCAGTAAGCATAATTATCGGCACGTCAGATTCTTTTCTGATTTGGCGGCAAACCTGCCAACCGTCAAATTTAGGCAACATTATATCAAGTAAAATTAAGTTTGGTTCGTAACTTTTGGCTAAATCAATTGCCTGTTGACCATCGTATGCGGGAAGAGTTTGATACCCCTCTTTTTCAAGATAAAGTCGCAAAAGTTCACATATATTTTGGTCGTCATCAACAACTAAAATCTTTTCTTGCATTAAATCACCATTCTTTCAAGCCGATTTTACCATATTTTTAAATGCATTTTATTAAAAAAATATGAATTTTTAAAAAAAGGACTGCCCCGAAAAACGAGACAGTCCCCTGCGTGATTAAAATTATTCAGCAGATTCTTCTTTCATCTTTGCGAAACATTCACTGCAATATACAGGACGGTCATCGCGTGGAAGGAAAGGAACCTTAGCCACACCACCGCAAGCAGCACACACAGCTTCGTGCATCTCTCTTGGAGCCTTTCCTGCATTTTTACGCTTGTCACGGCAGGGTTTGCAGCGCTGCGGTTCGTTTACAAAGCCTTTGGATTCGTAAAACTCCTGTTCTCTTGCAGTGAATACGAATTCCTCTCCGCAATCTTTGCAAACTAGTGTTTTGTCTTCAAACATTTCTTTTACCTCACTTGGTGTTCTTATTATTGCCCGGGACGGAATTACACCGACATCTTTGATTACAACGTTCTTTAATTTTAAACTACCTAGGCATATATGATAACGGCTTGGCCGTTATTTTTTAAGTTTTTTGCGAATGCGTGAAAGGGCGTTATCAACCGACTTTTCACTGATAGATAATTGTTTCGCAATTTGTGAATATGAAACACCGGTTAAAAATAATTCTAAAATTTCATATTCCATTTTTGAAAGTTCAAGCTTAATAGTTTCCTTGAAAAAGTTATAATCTTCTTTTTCAATTACAATTTTTTCAGGTGTTTCAAAACAGCTTATATCGGTTTCTTCTAAGGAAGAAATCATATCGTCAGGTATAATGCCCTTGGCGCCGTTTTTACGGGCAAAGCTTATAACCGAGCGTTTAATGCAAAGTGAGGCAAAAGTCTTAAAAGAAGACTTTTCACAGTCATAATTTTTTATTGCAGAATAAAGTGAAATGCTTGCTTCTTGAACTGCATCATCAATGTTTTGCTGTGGCAAATATGCCTTTGCAACAGAAACAATTAGCGGCATATAACGGTCGATTATTTCGGGTAAAAATTGATATTCACCCTTTTTAATAAATTCAACAACCGTTTCATCTGAGAAAATTCGGTTATTTTCGACAATAGTTTTCCTCATTTGTTCACCGTTTTTTTGCTTTCTTACCAACAAAATTATAATACAGTAAATTTAACACATTGTCAAGAAATATTTTATTTTATTAAATTTTAACTATATTTAAGGTTGCTTTTTTGTAACAATTGATATATTATATTTTAGACAGAGGTGTTAATATGAACAAAAGACAAAAAGCCATTTTGAAAAGAAGAATTTTTTTAAGTTTTTGTTCGATGGTGCTTATTGCCGCTATCGCTTTAATTTCATTTGTTATTGGCTCTGCCATTAAAGGTAATGGTGGCAGCACTTCAAACAACAGTACTGAAAGCAAACCCGAACCCGTTATCCCTGACAGTTATGCAACTGTTGTAAGTATTGGCGATATTATGTGCCATTCAACACAGTATAATGGTGCAAAAACTGCTGAAGGATATGACTTTTCGCACTTTTTTAAAGAGCTTTCCCCCTACTTTAAATCGGCCGATTTAGCCGTAGGTAATTTAGAACTTACATTTGGTGGAAAGGAATCGGGCGCGTGGCGTGGTTTTCCAACCTTTAACACACCTGACGAATTGGCAACTGCCATTAAGGACAGTGGAATTGGTCTTTTAATGACCGCAAACAACCACACCTATGACACCGGCTTTTTTGGTATGAAACGCACCCTTGATGTTGTAAGAAATTTAGGCATAGAAACCAACGGAAGCAGAAAATCGTTGGACGAGCCCCGTTACATTGTTAAAGATTTAAACGGCATTAAAGTTGGTATGGTAAGCTTTACTTATGAAACCACATCTGCAACACAAACAAGAAAATATTTAAACGGCTTGTTGCTCAGTGAAGAGGCCGCTCCCCTTGTTAACAGTTTTTGTTACGGCAAAATCGATTCTTTTTATGCTGAAGCACAAGAAATTATAACCGCCATGAAAAACGACGGTGCGGAATATATAACCTTTTATATGCATTGGGGTGACGAATATAAACGCACCCAAAACACATGGCAAAAAACACTTGCACAAAAGCTTTCAAATATGGGTGTAAATATGATTATCGGAAGTCATCCACACGTGGTGGAACCCATTGAAATGGTTTATTCCGAAGATGGCCAAACCGAAACTGTTTGTGTATATTCAGTTGGTAATGCCGTTTCGAACCAACGCCGCTCTCTTATGCAAACCAACGCGCCAAAAGGTCACACCGAAGACGGTTTAATGGTAAGCTATAAGCTTAAAAAAGACGGTAAAACAGGCGCTGTTACACTTGTTGATTTTGAAGCAATTCCCACTTGGGTTGACCGCTATCTTGAGGGCGGAAAGTATAAATACACCATTTACCCAATGGAAAATTTGGAAGACGCAAAAACCAAATATTCACACATTCAAAACAAACTTAATGAATCTTACGAACGCACAAAAGCAATTATGGGTGACGGGCTTACGGCTTGTCAAACCGCAATTGGCTGTGAAGTAACTTTCCCAAAAACTGAAACCCCCGAACAAACAGAAACCGTGGCTAATTAGCCACGGTTTTTTCAGTTGGTATTTTGTTGTAAACTTCTTTTGAAGCATTATAAACTTTTTTTGCAAGTTCATTTTTTTCCATTGTTGTTTTGCTTATCCTTCGGTAAGCAATTCTTAAATCTTCAGGTAATGTTTCATATTCCTGTGTGCCACCGCATTTTGAATAAAATTCATCATTCAAAAGTTTGGTCTCACTTTCAAAAACACCATCTTCGGTTATATCATTAATATATTTTTCTGCCTTTTCATCCACTATAAAAAGAATTGCTTTTGGTTCGGTCGCAATCATTGTTTGAACCTTTTGTAAAATAGACATCGCATATTGCTTGTTGTTGCTTTTATAATTGAATGTACAGTTAACCACCCTTACATTTACATTTCCATCATCATCAACATCAGTTGCATATTGTTCGATGTATTCTTCGGCCTGAGCAGTTTGCGAATCGGTCACCATCGAGTATGCAAACATTACAACAATCATATCAATCTTTTCTTTGTTTACGCATTGACTAACCGAAACAACGATAATTGCCGCAATAAGCACCGATATAATCGTATGCCATTTGAAATGATACCAAAAATTTTGAAATTTTTCTTTGGGTGTTTTGGGAATAATATCTGCAGGGTCATCTTTTTGTGCCGCATCAATAATACCCTGACGCATTTGTTTAATCTTTACTTCCTCATTTCTTGCCCGTCTTTGTTCTTCAATAATTTTGTTAGACATTTAAAGCCACCTTTTAAAAATTCTACAAGAAGTTTATCATAAAATTATTATTTTTTCAATACCTTTTGGGAAATATAATTTTGGTGATAATGTGAAAAATAAAAAGTTACTTACCGCACTGGGCGGCATTTTCATTGGATTTATAAACGGTCTTTTAGGTGCAGGCGGCGGTATGCTTGCCGTACCGCTTTTGAAAAAATTTGGTCTTTCGCAACGGCAGGCGCACGAAAATGCCATTGCAGTAATTTTACCAATAACCGTGCTTTCAGCAGTAATTTATATTTTAAAAGATTATGTCAGCATTTCCGACTCTTATTCGTATTTGCCGACAGGGCTTTTAGGGGCAATTATTGCCACATATTTAATGAAAAAAATTTCAAACCTTTGGCTTAAACGCATTTTTGCAGCATTTATGATTTATGCAGGCATTCGCCTGCTTTTAAAATGAATATTGCAGCCCTTTTAGCAGGGCTTTTTTCGGGTATTATTGGCGGAATGGGTATGGGCGGCGGTGCTGTTTTAATTATATATCTTTCGCTTTTTACCGACACGCCACAGCTTAAAGCACAGGGCATAAATTTACTGTTTTTTATACCCATTGGCCTTTTGGCTCTGATTATTTATGCCTTTAAAAAACAAATAAAATGGAAAACCGTTATTCCCTTGGCGCTTTACGGGCTATTGGGTGCTGTTGCAGGGGTATTACTAACTAACGTGTTAGGCAACACCTATACAGCAAAGGCATTTGGCGGTTTGCTGTTAATTATGGGAATTAAAGAAATTTTCGGTGCAAAAACAAAAACAGTTGAAAACGGGCAAAAAAAATGATATACTGAAAAAAGAATAAATGTTCGGGAGAGTTTTTATGTCAAAACAACCTCTTAATGAAAGACAAAGTTTAGTATATAACTGCATTGTAAGGCAATTGTCTGTTGGATTGCCCCCTACTGTTCGTGAAATATGCCGCGAAACAGGCATTACCTCAACCTCAACCGTGCACGCCATTTTAGGCGCTTTGGAGGATGAAGGTTACATAGTGCGCGATGCAAAATATTCCCGTGCGATTAAACTTTCTAATGACTATAATTCCGCAATGGTGCCGCTTGTTGGCAGAATTACCGCAGGCAAGCCCATTTTAGCGGTTGAAGAAATTGAAGATTATATCCCCTACCCTTCAAAGGATGCTGACGGGCTTTTTGCCTTAAAGGTGGTTGGCTACAGTATGAAAGATGTTGGTATTTTAGATGGCGACATTATTGTGGCTGATAAAAATTCCCCCTGCCGCAGCGGTGACATTGTTGTTGGTATGGATGGCGAAGAAGCCACCGTAAAACGCCTTTTAATTAAGGATAAAAAGATTATATTTATGCCCGAAAACCCCGATTTTGCACCAATTTATCCCGAAAATCCAACTGTGCTTGGCAAGGTTATCGGCAGTTATAGAAAATATTAAGGTGAATTATGAAATTTATTGAACTTTTTACTGATGGCGCTTGCAGCGGCAAGCCGGGTCCCGGTGGTTGGGGCGCCGTGCTTAGATATAACGGTGTTGAAAAAGAACTTTCGGGCGGCGATAAAAACACCACCAACAACCGAATGGAATTAACCGCCGTTATAATGGGGCTTTCGGCACTTAAAGAGCCATGCGAAGTCCGTCTTGTGACCGATTCGAAATATGTTGCCGACGGTGTTACAAAAGGTTGGGCCGAAAGTTGGCAAAAAAACAACTGGCGCAAAGCCGATAAAAAACCCGCTTTAAACCCTGATTTGTGGGAACAACTTTTAAACCTTTTAAAAATCCACAAAGTAACAATTGAATGGGTAAAAGGACATGCAGGTCACCCCGAAAATGAACGCTGTGATAAATTAGCAGTCGATTATTACAAATCTTTAGGATAGGAATTTTATATGAACATAGCTTTTTACACGCTTGGCTGTAAGGTTAACCAGTATGAAACCGAAGTTATGCGTGAAGCATTTGAAAAACTTGGGTTTAATGTTGTTTCTGACAGTGATGATTTTGATGTTATGGTTATAAATTCTTGCACCGTTACCGCTGAAAGTGACCGCAAAACCCGTCAGGCAGTGCACCGTTTTAAAAAACAACAACCAAATGCGGTTTTGGTGCTTACAGGTTGTATGGTGCAAGCATTTAGCGAAAATGCCAAAGCCCTTTTAGATGCTGATATTATTATGGGAAACACAGACATTTCAAAAATTGCCGATGCGGTGACTGAATTTTTACAAAACCGCTCCCCCATTTTTACTGTTTTGCCCCACGAAAGAAACGAAATTTTCAATACCCCAATGGTTGAAACCTTTGCCGAACGCACCCGTGCTTATATGAAAATTCAAGATGGATGCGACCGTTTTTGCACCTATTGTATCATCCCTACCGCTCGTGGTTGGCTTCGTTCAAAGCCGCTTTGCGATATTAAGGCCGAAGCCGAAAAACTAAGCCATAACAATTACAGCGAAATTGTATTGGTTGGTATAAATTTAACCTCGTTTGGCAAGGACAAAAATAACGAATTTAACATTTGCGATGCAGTTGAAACCGTTGCAGATGTTGAAGGTATAAAACGCATTCGTTTAGGGTCGTTAGAGCCCGACCATATAACCGACGAAATGCTTGTGCGACTTAAAGCAGTTAATAAATTTTGCCCGCAGTTTCATTTGTCACTTCAAAGCGGTTGTGACGAAACCTTAAAGCGAATGAACCGCCATTACGACACCGCTTTTTACCGTGATTTAGTTAAACGTATTCGCAAGGTCTTCCCCGACAGTTCAATAACAACCGACATTATGGTTGGCTTTGCAGGCGAAACCGAAGGGGAATTTTTAAAAAGTATTAACTTTGCTAAAGAAATCGGCTTTGCAAAAGCGCATGTTTTTGCATATTCAAGGCGAAGCGGCACAATGGCTTATAATATGCCAAACCAAATTACCCGTGCCGAAAAATCACGCCGCAGCCGCCTTATGATTGAAGCCACCGCCAAAACTGAAGGTGAATTTATAAAATCACACCTTGGCAAAACTGTTGAAGTGCTTTTTGAAACAATGGAAAACGGCTTTGCCGTGGGATACACCAAAAATTATTTATTTGTCAAAGTTAAAAGTGACACCGCCCACACAGGCGAGCTTTTAAACGTAAAAATCACCTCAGTAGAAAACGAATTTGCTTTGGGTGAAATAGTTTGAAAAAACTTTATTTTAAGGTCGTTACCGTAGGTAACGGCCTTTTTTAAAAAAACTTTGCGACTGTAAAGAAAAAAACTTGACAGTTGAAACTTTTTATGTTATACTCGTTAAAGTTGAGAAATTGTGGGGTGTATTATGTCTAAAAATTTATATATTTCCGCTCTTCTCGACGTATACGGTGACTTTTTGGGTGAAAAGCCCAAGGCATTTTTGGAATATTATTATAACGATGATTTATCCCTGTCGGAAATTGCCGAAAACGAAGGCATTACCCGTCAAGGTGCGCACGACCAAATCAAACGCGCCGAAATAAAACTTTTAGAATGGGAAGAAAAATGCCACTATTGTGAAAAGTTTTTAAAACTTAAAGAACTTTCACAAAATGACAAAAATTTCACCGAAATTCAAAATATTATCAATAATCTTTAAGGAGTGTAGTTATGGCTTTTGACAATTTATCTGACAAACTAGCCGGCGTGTTTAAGCGCCTACGCTCTAAGGGTAAGTTAAGTGAGTCTGACGTTAAAACCGCAATGCGTGAGGTACGCCTTGCTTTACTTGAAGCTGACGTTAACTA
>JAZKYB010000056.1:0-2735 GCA_045611905.1 Acutalibacteraceae bacterium
TGATTTCGGCATTTTTAGGCTATGTTTTTTGGGATTTCAGCAGTGTATTTAAGGGTGAAATTTCGGCACTTATTCCTGCACTTGTAATGCTTTCTTCGGCAGTTTTAATGCTTATTTGCGGTGTGCTTACAAAGGTTCTTAAGGCTAGGTGGATAACCGATTATGCTTTACCAATAAGCTTGGTTGGTGGTATGGCAATGGCTATTCCGATTACAAATTGGTTAGGTTAAGGAGGTTAGTGACAATGAAAAAAGAAATGACTTATCTTGAAAGCGTTCATCGTGACGGTAAAATTTGGGGATTTTCACTTTTGGCCCTTATTTTGGCTTTTCCGCTTGTTCTTTCAATAATTTTTAACGCCTTGCCTGAATGGAAGGCATTTTCACGTGCTGTAATTACGGTGCTTCCAATGTATTGGGCAGTTGGTATTATTGAAACCTTTACATATATCCCAATGCTTGGTGCGGGCGGTGCATATTTATCATTTGTAACAGGTAACATTTCAAACTTAAAGCTTCCGTGTGCGCTTGATGCAATGCAAAAGGCAAATGTTAAGGCAAACAGCGAAGAGGGCGAAATTATTTCCACGATTTCTATTGCGGTTTCAAGCATTGTAACCACCTTAATAGTTGCAATTGGTGTTATTTTAATGATGGTTTCAAACCTTGGCACTGTGCTTGAAAGCGAGGCCTTGCAACCTGCATTTGACCAACTTTTGCCTGCGCTTTTTGGTGGTTTGGCTGTGGTTTTTGTGTCACAAAACATAAAGCTTTCCATTGCGCCAATGCTTTTAATGCTTTCACTTTTTATATTCACACCTTTAACCTCGGGCGAGGTTGGAATTATGGCACCTGTTGGCGTTATTTTCACACTTATTATCGCAAGAATTCTTTATAAAAAAGGAAAAATTTAATGGTTTATTTATATGTTTTTTTAGGCCTTTTGGCTGCATTTTTTGGTGTAATTATTATTCGCACCTTAAACTTTAAAGTTAAAGAAAATGCAAAGGTTTTTGATGAAGAAATTACCTTTGACACCGAAAAAGCGGTGGAAAATTTAAGAACGCTTGTCCGCTTTAAAACTGTGTCTTACAGGGATAGCAGTTTAGAAGATAATGCTGAATTTGAAGCGTTTTTAAACGAACTTCCAAAGTTATATCCCAATGTTTATAATGTGTGCACACAAACCCTTTTGGATGACAGGGGTGTGCTTATTCGTTGGAAGGGTAAGGATGACGAAAAAGAACCGGCGGTTATGATGGCACACTATGATGTTGTGCCCGTAAATGAAGATCGTTGGGAAAAACCACCCTTTGAAGCAATTTTAGAAGATGGCGTTGTTTGGGGTCGTGGCACCCTTGACACAAAGGTTACTGTAAACGGTATTTTGTCTGCTGCTGACAAGCTTATTGCAGATGGTTTTGTGCCCGAAGGCGATATTTATTTTGCTTTTTCGGGCGGTGAGGAAATAAACGGCCAAGGCGCTGTAAATATTGTTGAATATTTTCAAAATAATCAAATTGATTTGGCCTTTGTTGTTGATGAAGGTGGCGCTGTTGTTGAAAATGTTTTTCCCGGTGTTTCAAAACCTTGTGGGCTTATTGGTATTGCCGAAAAAGGTTTACTTGATTTGAAATACAGCAGTCGTTCGGCAGGTGGGCATGCATCGGCTCCAAAGCCGAATTCACCTATTGTAATGTTGTCGAAGGCCTGTTTGGATTTAGAAAAGCATCCCTTTAAAATGCACATTACAAAGCCCGTTTTAGAAATGTTTGATACACTTGGTCGACATTCAAGCTTTGTTTATAAAATGATTTTTGCAAACCTGTGGTGCTTTTCACCTGTTTTAAATATGCTTTGTAAAAAGCAAGGCGGCGAGCTTAACGCACTTATGCGTACAACAGTTGCCTTTACACAAGCAAAGGGCAGTGCGGCTTCTAATGTTATTCCGCCCGAAGCAAATTTGGTTTCAAATATTCGTTTAAATCCGGCTGATACAATTGATTCTGCAATGGAATATATTACAAGGGTTATAAATAACCCTGATATAGAAATTGACCGTTTGCACGGTATGAACCCAAGCTGTATTTCGCAAACCGAATGTGAAGAATATCAAAAGGTGGCATCAAGTGTTGTATCAACATGGAAGGGAAGCATTGTGGCACCATATCTTATGATGCAATGTTCGGATTCACGTCATTACGGCAGAATTAGTGATAAAGTTTATCGTTTTTCAGCGATGGATTTAACCGCCGAAGAACGAGCTACAATTCATGGTAACAACGAAAGAATTAGGGTTGAAACTCTTTTAAAAGCCGTTGAATTTTATATTCGTTTAATGAAACAATGTTAAAAAAGTATAGAATAAGAGCAGTAAAGGTGACTTTACTGCTCTAAATTTTTATTTTCGCAAAAATCTTTGTGTGTTGCAATGGTTACAAGTGTGTCGCCAAGCTGCACTAAAATTGATGCTAATAAGAATAACTGCTTACTGTTTAGTTTGCAAGATATTAAATTGGCAATTGCTGTTATTGATGATGTCAGTTCGCAACTGTTCATAAAATCACCCGTTACATTCTATGTGGCAATTTTAATGTTGTTTATCACGTTGCCATTATAAATTTAATTTCGCTTAATTTAATTGCAATTTTTATGCAGTTTTGCGCCAATATAATGTAATCATCGAACACATTTAAAAGTCGCCCTTGGCGGTATGTTAATTGATTTCCGACAGTG
>JAZKYB010000057.1:0-1081 GCA_045611905.1 Acutalibacteraceae bacterium
TATCCACAAATATAAAAAACCAAGCCCTTACCGCAATGGCAAAGGCACTTGTCAATGCTACTGATGAAATTTTAGCGGCTAATGCCGTTGATATGGAAAATGCAAAGGGAAAAATAAGCGATACTATGCTTGACCGCTTAATGCTTAACAGCGACCGTATTAAAGGGATGGCAAAGGGAATAGAGGACGTTCGTGATTTGCCCGACAATGTCGGCAAGGTTTTAAGCAGCCATACCTTGCAAAATGGTTTGGTTGTAAACAAAGTTGCAGTTCCTATTGGTGTTGTGGCTATTATTTACGAAAGTCGACCTAACGTTACAAGTGATGCCGCTGCACTTAGCTTTAAAAGCGGTAATGTTTGTGTACTTCGTGGCGGTAAAGAGGCATATAATTCGGCAAAGGCAATTGTAAATGCCCTTAAAAAAGGTCTTGTTGAATGCGGCGTAAATAGTGATTATGTAAACTTGATTGAAGACACAACACGCCAAAGCGCTAATGAACTTATGACCGCTCGCGGATTGGTTGACGTGCTTATTCCACGCGGTGGCAAGGGCTTAATTCAGGCCTGTGTTGAAAATGCAAAGGTGCCTTGCATTGAAACGGGCACCGGCATTTGCCATATTTTTGTTGAAAAAACTGCAGATTTTGATATGGCGCTTAAAATTGTTAATAATGCTAAAACAAGCCGCCCTTCAGTTTGCAATGCGGCGGAGGTTTTGCTTGTCGATAGGGAAGTGGCAAACGAATTTTTACCACAGCTTTACGATTTGTTTAACGGCAGGGTAGAACTTGTCGGTTGCCCCGATACTTGCGGTATAATAGGTGTTAAACCCGCAGAAGCAGATGATTTTGACACCGAATTTTTAGATTATAAAATGGCAATAAAAATTGTTGACGGTGTTAATGATGCGGTAAACCACATTGCAGCACATTCAACCCACCACAGCGAAAGCATTATAACAACTGATGAAAATGCCGCAAACATTTTCACCGCTTGTGTTGATTCGGCGGCAGTTTATGTTAATGCTTCAACCCGTTTTACCGACGGGGGCGAATTTGGCCTTGGTTGTGAAATGGGCAT
>JAZKYB010000058.1:0-5778 GCA_045611905.1 Acutalibacteraceae bacterium
ATATGTTTTGGCAGTTGCAATTACAAGCGGCCTTTCGGGTAGCTTTAATGCCGCACTTGCCGCCAAAGAAATTTACGAAACCGAACATCCCGACCGCCGCGTTTTTGTGGTTGACTCTTTATCAGCAGGTCCCGGTGAATCTATACTTGTTGAAAAGCTTGAAGAACTTGTAACGGCTGACAAAGATTTTGACACAATTTCAAAAGAAATTATCAGCTACCAAGAAAAAACCGGTTTGCTTTTCATTTTGCAGTCATTAACAAATTTTGCAAATAACGGCAGGGTTAGTCCCGCTGTGGCAAAAATTGCAGGCCTTCTTGGTATTTGTATTGTTGGCAAGGCAAGCGATGAAGGCACATTAGAGCCGCTTGAAAAATGCCGTGGGCTTAAAAAGTCGATTAATGCTATTGTTGAAAATCTTATAAATAATGGTTTCAAGGGTGGCAAGGTTAGAATTGCCCATTGCTTTAATATAGATGGTGCAAACGAAATTAAAACAAAAATTTTAGAAAAATTCAAAACAGCCGATGTTAAAATTCACGCAACACAAGGCCTTTGCAGTTTTTATGCAGAAAAAGGCGGCATACTTATTGGATATGAAAAAGGTTAAATAAAAAACAGCAGGAAAAATCCTGCTGTTTTATTTTTTGAAAATTAAAAGCCATCGGTCTTAATTTACCACCATGCGAAGTTAAAATTTATTGGGCCGAAAGTGACGCTTGGCGAGACTTTTTGCGATATATAAGATAAAGTATAAACAACAAAACCAACGGAACAATTACAACCATTATAGTTGTAAATAACATTAACATATCGTTCGCTGCGGCAATGCCGCTTCTTACAACACCGCCCGAAGAAATCATTGCAGAGATATCGGCCCAAATTTTTAGCTTTTGGTCATATATGTTGAAGCCACCACTGTGCCATATACCTCTTATCACGCCTATTGCATAAAACGAAGATAACACAAAAAATACACCCAATAAAACAGTCATTATATGTGGCTTTAGATTATAAAAAACAAGCTTTACCGCAAGGTATACAACAAAAACCGCTATTAAAAATTCAAAGCTTGCCAAGAAATTGAACATATAAACATTATAACTATTAACTATTCCCAACCAACTGAAAGTAAAATAACCGCAAATAAATAAAAACGGTACAAAGCAAAGTAATAACAACTTTTGCCGTTTAAATACTTTAAATAGCCCAAACCCAATGCCCGAAGGAAGCACAACAGAAAGGCACACAGACATTATCTTCGCCGGCACCACAGCTAGTGAATTAGCAAGATACTTTGAAAAAGAAACCCCAAAGTTTGATGTTAATTGCGCCAAATTAGAGAAGTTTTCAAAGGTTGGGTTTTTAACAAAAAGGTTTGGTGGAAAAACCAGTAATTCATCCAACGGCATAAATGCCCTTGACAAATAAGTTAAAACCAAAAACAAAACGCCAACAAACCCCTGCAACGAAATTAAAAAGGTTATGAGTCCCATTATTTTAACTGCCCTGCAATTAAAGTTGATATCTTTTAAAAGTTTCCACAACCCGAAAGACACCAAACAAACCAATGCACACCAAACAACAAGCATTATAATTCCTATAACTAAAATGGCATAGGCAACACCGCAATCAAACCTCGTCATAAGGTAATCTTGAAATATTGTATAAAGCCAGTCAGCAGTATTATTCTTTGATGGATATCCAACAATAGCGGTCACCATACCGCCACCGCTGTACATTAGCACAGGGATTAAACAAACGGCAATTGCACTTCCCAAAAAACTGTGCTTCATTCTTGCGGCAATATATGTAATCGAAAAAACAGGTGCCAGGCAATAAAGCCAAAGTTCAATAACCGCCAACAACGCCGAAAAATCTTGTGTGAATTGTATTGGTTTGTCAATGACAGAACCGTTTATAAGCAAGGAATTTAATATTCCATAACTGTCCCCACTAAAAAATGCATTAAAGAAATTAGAAAGCATGGCGCAAGTAATGCTTATAACGGCGAATGCACCCATAACCATAAGACCAACCGGCAATTTAAGCTTTGCCATAAAAATCGCAGGTAAAACCGCCGTAACAACAAGCAATATTGCCGTAACACAAACCATTACAACCGTATTGCCAAGGCATTTTCTAATCACTTCATCTTTGAAAATATACGAATAGTTTTCAAAACCTATAAATGTTGGTTTTTCTACCATTGTATATTTGGTGAGACTGTAGAAAAATTTCTCCATTAAGTTATATAATCCAAAAGTCGCCACGATAAACACGGGTATTTGAAAAAATATCCCAAATGGTGAGTTTATCTTTTTGTTTTTTACAGCTTCGCTCATACCAAAACCCCCTTGAATTAAATCTTTGCCATAATTATTTTACTATATCAAGTCACGCATTTCAACACTTCTGTTTTTAAAAACCAAAAGCGACCTTGCATAACACAAGGTCGCTTTTCTAAATTTTAAGGCAAAATCGTTATTCCCATTCAATCGTGCCTGTGGGTTTAGGTGTGAGGTCCATAAGCACACGGTTTATACCTTCAACTTCATTTACAATGCGGTTGGTGATTTTGTGTAAAACAGGATATGGAATTTCTTCAATGGTGGCGGTCATTGCGTCAACTGTATTAACCGCACGGATAATTGCCGGCCAACCTTCATATCTGCCATCGTCCTTAACGCCAACACTTTTAATGTCGGGAATAACAACAAAATATTGCCAAACCTTTTCGGCCAAGCCACAAATATCAAATTCTTCCCTTAAAATAGCATCGGCTTCGCGAAGGGCATGTAATCTGTCACGGGTGATTGCGCCAAGACATCTAACACCCAAGCCCGGGCCGGGGAAAGGTTGACGGTAAACCATGGCGTGTGGAAGACCCAATGCCTCACCAACGACACGAACTTCATCTTTAAACAAAAGCTTTAAGGGTTCAACCAATTCGAAATTTAAATCTTCAGGCAAACCGCCAACATTATGGTGCGATTTAACCGCCTTTTTGCCTTCGGCCTGTTTAACGCTTTCCAAAATATCGGGGTAAATTGTGCCTTGTGCAAGGAAAGAAATATCATCAAACTTTCTTGCTTCATCAGCAAAAACATTTATAAATTCAGCACCAATAATTTTGCGTTTGCTTTCGGGGTCGCTAACACCTTTAAGCAAATTTAAAAAACGGTCAGTTGCGTCAACATAAATAAGGTTAGCGTCCATTTCATCTTTAAATATTTTAACAACATTTTCAGATTCATCCTTACGCATTAAACCGTGGTTTACGTGAACACAAACAAGCTGTTTGCCAATGGCCTTAACCAAAAGTGCCGCAACAACCGATGAATCAACACCGCCTGAAAGTGCCAAAAGCACCTTTTTGTCGCCAACTTGATTGCGAATTTCTGTTATTTGTTCATCAATAAATGCATTTGCAAGTTCAAAGTTTATAATTCTTTGCATATTTTCTGGGCGGATATTACCTGACATAAAGCACCTCTTTCGCGTTGGATAAATTAGTTTGTGTAATTGTCAAAATAACCTTGAACTAAAACTACAGGTGTACCCTTATCACCCGAACCGGATGTGAGGTCACAAAGTGAACCGATAAGGTCGGTGAGTTGACGAGGGGTTGTGCCCTGTGCTGCCATATTACCAACCAAATTATCTTTCTTTGCCTTAATGCTGTTAGAAATTGCAGCTTTAAGCTCTTCACCTGACAAATTCTTAAAGTCATTATCAGCAAGATATTTAAGTTTTATTTCGTTAGGTGTACCTTCAAGACCGGCAGTATATGCGGGAGATACACAAGGGTCAGCGAGCTCCCAAATTTTGCCTTGTGGGTCTTTAAACGCACCGTCGCCATAAACCATAACTTCAATGTGCTTGCCTGTTTTTTCAAGGAATTTCGCCTGAATATCAACCACTAAATCCTGACATTCATTTGGGAAAAGCTTAATTGTGTCTTCAGTAGATTTGTTAGAACCCAAAAGACCGTATTTTGTATTATAGCCGCTGCCATCAACAGATTTATTTAAAATTTCATCGATACCGTAAACGATTTTTGCGCCGCCTTCTTTCAAAAGACGCTTGGTGCGGGTACGGGTATGAATATCACAAGCAAGAACACAGTCGGTATAATCTAAAATTGCTTTTGCCTGATTAGCAAAAATAATTTCAACCTCACAACCACATTCTTCAATAAGTTCTTTATAATATCCAACATAATCAACGCCTGTAAACTTAAGCGGATGCACACCGAAAACTTCACGATAGCGTTCAAGTGATAAAACATCGGCATAAGGGTTAATGCCTGCTGCATCGAGTTTATCCCAATCAGCAAGTTCGTTTCCAACTTCGTCAGATGGATAACTTAACATTAAAACGATTTTTTTGGCACCCTTTGCTATACCCTTTAAGCAAATTGAAAAACGGTTTCTTGACAAAATCGGAAAAATAACACCGATTGTGTTATCACCAAATTTTTTATTAACATCCTTTGCAATTGCGTCAATTGTTGCATAGTTGCCCTGAGCACGAGCAACGATTGATTCGGTCATAGCAACAACATCACGGTCACGAAGTTCAAAGCCCTCACTTTCGGCAGCTTCCAAAACGCTATCAGTTACGATTTTAGCTAAATCATCACCTTTGCGGATAATTGGGCAACGAATGCCGCGGGATATTGTACCGACTTTTCTTTCCATTGATTTTCACCTTAAATCCAAAAAATTATAACATAAATAAGTTACAAATTATTTTAACACATTCAAAAACCAAAATCTACATTTTTTTATATTTTTTTAAAGTTTTTTTACATAAATGCTTGTTCTATTTTTGGACAAGTGATGCATAGGTTTTATTGAGGTGATTTTTTGGTTATTGACAAATCACTGGCAAATATACTTTATGCCCTGCCCTTTAAAATTCGGCAAGCGCTCTATGGGCTTTCCCCCGATTTGCAAAACGACCTTTCAGAAATTCGGCTTAGAAAAAATTTGCCCCTTGCCTTAACCATAAAAGGTGAAAATTTATTTTTGAAACCAAGCGGACAAACCGTTAAAAAATATACTGATGGGCTTTTGATTTGTGAAAAAGAAACCATTAGCGAATGCTTTAATCTTTTGTGTGACGGGTCGGTTTTTGCACACGAAAAAGAACTGTCAAGCGGCTTTATAATTATGCCAAGCGGAAGCCGTGCCGGTGTTTTGGGTGACCTTAACGGCGACATTATGCAAAATATAACATCTATCAATTTGCGTATAAGCCGTGAAGTTAAAAACTGTGCCAACCCGATTTTTCAAAACTTTAATTATGGCGGGCTTTTAATAGCCGGCCCGCCCGCAAGCGGCAAAACCACCATACTGCGTGACCTTGTTCGCAAGCTTTCAAGCGGTGATAGTGAAAAAATTTACCGCACATCAGTTATTGATACGCGTGGTGAAATTTCGGGTGGCGGTCAGCTTGATTTAGGGCTTTCTGCCGACATATTAAACTGCAGCGACAAAGCAAAAGGCATTGAAATTGCACTTCGCACTATGTCCCCCGAATTTATAGCATTTGACGAAATTGGTAGTTTGGCCGAATTAAACGCTGTAAGCCAAAGTTTTTTGTCGGGTGTTAAAATTATTACAACCGCACACATAGAAAATCTTTTCGAACTTAAAAAACGCGAAATTACAAGCCGCCTTTTACAAAGCGGTGCAATAAAACAGGTTGCAATAATGCCCCCAAAAATTGGCGATGAAATAAAAATAATTTCAGTAAAGGAGCTTTATAATG
>JAZKYB010000059.1:0-1176 GCA_045611905.1 Acutalibacteraceae bacterium
TATTGTTTTAGTAATTATACCGGATATAAGCGATACCATTGCCTATATAATTGAAAAATTACCCGCATTTATTGTTGATAGCCGTGAATGGCTTGTAACAACCCTTGATAAATTCAACATACCCACACACGAAATTCCGGAAATTGATGTTAATTCGCTTATGAAAACCGTTACGGGTTGGTTACCAAAGTACAGTGAAAATATTGTTGGCGGTGCAATTAGCATTACGGGTTCAGTTTTTGGGGCATTATCTGACATATTGTTTGGCATTATAGTTTCGGCTTATATTTTGGCGCAAAAAGAAAAAATCGGTACATTTATGAAGCGTGTAATAGATTCTTTCTTACCCCACAAATGTGCAGAGGTTATTCACCACATTTGTGCGCAAACCTATTTTTCTTTTACACGTTTTATCGGCGGTCAGCTTATTGAAGCCATCATTTTAGGTACGCTTTGCTATATAGGTATGCTTATTTTCGGTTTCCCAAATGCCGCAATTATTTCAATAATAATTTGCGTGACTGCTCTTGTTCCGGTCGTGGGCGCATTAGTTGGCGCATTTATCGGTGCATTTTTAATCTTAATTACCGACCCACTCAAAGCGATTTTATTTGTTATTTTCCTTGTTATTCTTCAACAACTTGAAGGCAACCTTATTTATCCAAAGGTAGTTGGAAAAGCTGTTGGTCTTCCCGGTGTTATTGTTATTAGCGCAGTGCTTGTAGGCGGCAATATCGGAAGTGTGCTTGGTGCGTTAATCGGCGTGCCGTTAGCAGCAGTAATTTACACCTTGTTAAAGGAACTTATGGATTATATTGCAATAAAAAAGCAAAGAGAAAATGAGCTTAAAGCCACAACTTCAGAACAATTGGAAATATCAAATCAATAAACAAAAACACGGCTTGCGATATAACTATTAAAATATTTTTTCTTGATATAGTAAAACGGATGTGCAGAAACTCTACACATCCGTTTATTGTTTGTCTCATACCATAGCGAGAAGGAAATTTTGGCACCCCAATATCCCTTGTTAGGCGTACCTAACACCATTAACCCCGTTCACAACAAATTGTAGCCTGTGATGCTGTACGCAAAAGGGGGAAACTAAGATTATTTTAAGTTGTTTGCAATTTCTTGTTTTCTTACATTAAATTGTGTGATTCCGTAAACGGTATG
>JAZKYB010000060.1:0-2787 GCA_045611905.1 Acutalibacteraceae bacterium
ATAGCTTTTTTTAAATCCTATCCATGCAAGGTTATATTTCAAGCCTCTTTGCTCCAAAGCATTAATGACGTTCAAGGCATGGTTTCCGCTTTTCAACGGTACACTTCCGCAATTTATATGATAAAAGCTCTCACTCTTTTCATCGGTTGCTTGCATAACCTCTTGCAAAGCAACAATGTCAGGTCCGTGCTTCAAAATTGCATCTGCTAAAGCTCCCAGCTTTTCTTCATATGATGGCTCCATTAAGCTATGGGTATTTAAGGTTAAAAGCTTCATTTAAAGAATATCATTAATATCGGACTTTAACACGTCCGCCTTAGGGCCGTAAACAGCCTGTATACCATTACCTTTTTTGATAAGACCAATAGCGCCCACCTTTTTCCACTCTGCAGCATCAGCTACCTTTTCCGCATCCTTAACCGTTACCCTTAATCTTGTCATACACGCATCTACAAGCTCTATATTTTCTCTACCGCCAAGCAAAGCTATTATTTGCTCCGCCTGTGAGTCCTGAATTACAGTTTTTTCAGTGACAACCGTGGTTGTGGTAACTGTGGTTTCTGTTTGCGCTTCTGCTGAAATATCCGCATAGTTGCCAAGTCTGCCGGGTGTTGCGTACTTGAATTTACCAATCATAAAGTATGCAACAAAGTAACCGATTGCAAAGAACAAAACAGATACCCAAACAAAATTAAATACGTCCCAGCCAAGCCCCGCTTTAAAGGAAATTGGCAATCTTGTTGCAAGCTCTAAGTTGCCAAAGGAATGGAGTCTTAAATTTATAAATCCAGCTGTTGAAAATGCAAAGCCCTGCAATACTGAATATACGATATACAAAGGAATTGCAGAAAACATAAACATATATTCAATGGGCTCTGTAACACCGGTTAAAAAAACCGCCAGGGCAGCAGACAAAAATATTGAGGTGTACTTTGCACGCTTTTCTTTGTCCACGCGGCGATACATTGCAAGCGCAATTCCCAGCAAAAGACCCGTTGCACCGATCATTTGGCCAACCTTAAATCTTGCAGGTGTAACCGTTGTGATAAGCTCACTGTATGCGGCAGTGTTACCGGCACCCTTAAAGTTAATCAAGTCGTTAATCCACGCAAGCCACAGTGGATCTTGTCCAAACACAGTGCTACCTGCATTTGCACCTGTCAAAATAACATAGCTACCACCAAAAGAGGTGTAGTTCATAGGAATGGTTAGCATATGATGCAAGCCAAACGGGAGCAATAATCTTTCAAGCGTACCGTACACAAACGGTGCAAAAACCGGCGAGGTATTTGCGGAGTTAGCAATCCATACACCAAAATTGTTTATACCAAGCTGAACAAGGGGCCAAACAACCGCAAAGCCCAACGCTACAATAAGTGACCACAAAATTACTACCAATGGTACAAAGCGCTTACCGTTAAAGAATGAAAGCGCATCTGGCAAGCCGCGGAAATTGTAGAATTTATTATACACAATACCGCCCACAAATCCTGCAACGATGCCTACAAACACGCCTGTATTTAAAGCAGGTGAGCCTAGGACAGACGTAAAATAACCGCTGACCTCTATTTCCTGTCCAAAAAGGGTTGTTGCAACCGCATTTGGGTCAGATAACATTTCGTTAGTAACGCCAAAAATACTTCCTGTAATATTGTTAATCAATACAAAGGAAAGCAAAGCCGCAAACGCACCGCCTGCCCTTTCCTTTGCCCAAGAGCCTCCGATGGCGACTGCAAACAACACGTTTAGGTTGGTAATTATCGCCCAACCTATATTTTCTATTATCGTACCTATTCTTAAAAGCCAAACTGCCTCTGCGCCAAACACAGGAAACAGCTTACCTATACTTATCATAATTCCCGCAGCAGGCATAACGGCAATTACCACCATTAAAACCTTTCCGAGCTTTTGCAAAAAGTCAAAGGCTTGAGAATTCTTGAAGCTTTTTTTACTTTTTGACAGTTCTACATTTGCATTCATTATTATTCTCCTTGAATTATTCGTTACGTATATTATTTACCTAATTTACGAAAAAATTCAGTAAAGAAAAAATCTTGTGCCACGGTGTGACACAAGATTTTTTTATTTTTGCTTTTTCTTTGCGATTATTCTTTGTACAAGCTTTACAACCTCAACAATTGGGATAACACAGAATGCCAATGCTATTGCAACTGCATACTCCTTCAAGCCCAAGGAAGCAAGTGAAAATGCGCTTGCAAGGAAGGGCACCTCAATTACCAAGGTGGTCAATATCAATGAAATGGCCGCCGCGCCCCAAAGCCACAGGTTTTGCTTTTTAATTGTAAAAATAGAGCTTTTTAGTGAACGCATATTGAAAGCATGGAAAATCTCAGCCATGGACAAGGTTAAGAATGCCATTGTTGAGCCAAGCGCACCTGCCGTTGCCCATGCGTGGTGCGAAGCTAAGGCGTAATAGCCAATAAAGTAGGAGGCTAAGGTTATTACCGCAACCATTATGCCCTGATATATTACCCCAAAGCCTATTCCGTCTGCAAAGACGCCTTCTTTTGTGTCCCTCGGCTTACGCTTCATAATATCACCCTCAGCATTTTCCATACCCAAGGAAAGCGCTGGCAAGCAGTCAGTTATCAAGTTAACAAACAACAAATGAACAGGAGCAAAAATACCCGAAAAGCCAATAAGAGAGGCAAAGAAAATCGCCAAAACCTCACTTAAGTTTGATGCCAAAAGGAACTGTATTGATTTTCTTATGTTGTCGTAAATCTTTCTTCCCTCACCAACCGCCGAAACGATTGTTGCAAAGTT
>JAZKYB010000061.1:0-2643 GCA_045611905.1 Acutalibacteraceae bacterium
ATGTATGCGCTTTTTGAACGAAGACCCATGGGTTAGACTTCGCACCCTCAAAAAATATATGCCCAATACCAAACTTCAAATGCTTTTCCGCGGTCAGAACATTTTAGGTTACAAGCATTATGCTGACGATGTTGTTGACAATTTCGTTGGTAAATCTATTGAAAATGGCATTGAAGTTATCCGTATATTTGATGCTTTAAATGATACTCGTAATCTTGAACAGGCTATCAAGAGTTGTAAAAAATACGGCGGTATTTGTGAACCTGCTCTCAGTTATACCGAAAGCCCAGTTCACAATGAAGAATATTTTGTAAAACTTGCAAAAGAACTTGAACAAATGGGCGCAGACGTTATTTGCATTAAAGATATGGCCAACTTGCTTTTACCTTTCGATGCTTATTCACTTGTTAAAAAGCTTAAAGAAAATGTTAAAGTACCAATTCATCTTCACACACACAACACCACAGGTACAGGTGATATGACATATTTAATGGCTGCCCAAGCAGGTGTTGATATTGTTGATACAGCATTATCCCCAATGGCTAATGGTACTGCTCAACCCGCTACTGAAGCATTGGTTGCAACACTTCAAGGCACAGCGCGTGACACAGGCCTTGACCTTAATAAGCTAAGTGATGTTGCGGCTCACTTCCGCACAGTGGCCGACAAAATGAAAGCCGACGGCATTTTAGACCCCAAGGTTTTAAACGTAGACACCAAAACACTTATTTATCAAGTGCCAGGTGGTATGCTTTCAAATATGCTTTCACAACTTAAGCAAGCCGGCAAAGAAGATAAATATTATGATGTTCTTGCTGAAGTTCCACGTGTTCGTAAGGACTTTGGTTATCCCCCACTTGTTACCCCTACAAGCCAAATTGTTGGTACACAAGCCGTTATGAATGTAATTGCTGATGAAAGATATAAAATGGTTCCAAAAGAATCAAAAGGTCTTTTAAAGGGTGAATATGGCCGTTTGCCTGCAGAAGTAAACGAAGATGTTCGTAAAAAGTGCATTGGCGATGACGAGGTTATTACCTGTCGCCCTGCTGACCTTATCGAACCCGAACTTCCAAAATACACTGCTGAACTTGAAGCAAAAGGTCTTGGCAATGGCTCTGTTGAAGATGTATTAAGTTATGCTCTCTTCCCCCAAGTTGCTGAAAAATTCTTCAAGGTTCGTGATGCTAAAACAATGACTCGCAACCTTGTTGTTGAAGATTTATCTTTTTAAAAATTGAAAGAAGGAATTATAATGACAAAAAAATTATCTATTCTTTTAGTTATTGCTTTAATTTTAAGTTTTACCTTCTGCTTTGCGGGATGTGATAAAGATACTAATTCTTTACCGGATGATAATAGTCAACCCACTGTGCAAGATGAATCAAATACCACTTCAACCGAAAGCAAAGATGAAACCACATCTGAAACAACACCAGATAAAGTTGAATCTTCAAAACCGTCAACTTCATCTGATAAAACAAGCAGTCAGTCAAAACCTACCCAAACCAGCAGCCAACAAAAGCCTGCCGAACCTCAAAAATTAAACCCAAAAACAAACATCAAATTTGATGAATATTATTATGGTGAGTTTTTTAGCACCGATAACAAAATCTATAGCAAACTTAATTTTACATTTCACGACAGCGGCGAATTCGGATATAGCTATGAATTCAATTTGACAACCTATTATACAAAGGACCGTTGTATTGAAAAATTAGCACAATTTGATATGGAGTTTGATGAACAAGAATTTAAAAATTCTACTATCACTGTTAATGGTGTTACCTATTATACTTTAGATTGGCTTAATTATAGTAGTGCACGTTTGTGCGAATTTACCGACACTGCAATTACCTTGAGAAATGATGAAGCACCTATTGCAACACTTTCACTTCGCAATGATGGTACTTTGGTAATTGATTCTATAAAATCGGATGAATTTGGTCCGGTTGGTACTGTGTTTAAAACAAAATAATTTTTTGGTTATAATTTTCAAAAATACCCGCAGCAGAATATCTGCTGCGGGTTTATTTATGTTTTATATTATAGTAGCCAAGGTTAACATTTCACGTGCTTTCAAATAAATTTCCTCCGCACTTTCGGCAGGCAGTGGGTTTGTGCCTAACCCCATTTCGAAAGTAAAACCGGGCCTGTTAAACTCTTTAATAAACCAGTCTTTAAAACCACCACCATCGGCTATCAAAATTGGCACATCCAATGCATATCCGCTTGATGTTGCTAAAATTTCCGCAATTCGTTTTGACTTTAATGGGATATTGTCACCAAATGTCCAATAAATTACCTCGCCCTGTGAATGCAACGCCACTGCGTGTCTAATTTGCACTTTTTTACAAAGCCCGATAATCGCTTGTGTTTCGGGCTCGCTTTCGGGTTTGGGGCCGCCATAACGGGTTGGTGCCGGACCATATATCCCAATTTTACGTTCTTTTTCACGCAAGCTCTCCCAATCAGCATCAAAGTTATGGTTTATATCCACACCACGAAAATTTGCATTCCATATTGAAAAATCATTTTCTCATCATCAAATATTGCTTTATCATCCAGCACGCATTTTGTTAAACGCCAAAAAATTTGTTCAATCTTACTTAAATTTTCTAACGCACTATTTAAAACATTATC
>JAZKYB010000062.1:0-10928 GCA_045611905.1 Acutalibacteraceae bacterium
ATTATTTTAACTGCGATATGATAGAAGCGGCTCATGGTCGTGCTCCCGCAGTTGCAACAGGTGTTAAACGCGCAAACCCCGAAAATATTGTGTTTACATATCAAGGCGACGGTGACTTGGCTTCAATCGGTATGGCTGAAACTGTTCACTCTGCCGCAAGAAATGAAAATATCACTATTATTTTCATTAACAATGCAATTTACGGTATGACAGGCGGTCAAATGGCGCCTACATCTTTGCCGGGCCAAATCACCCAAACTTCACCCTATGGCCGTGATACTGACCATTGCGGTTTCCCAATTAAAGTTTGCGAAATGCTCGCACAGGTTGATGGCGCACAATATCTTGAACGTGTTGCGGTTAACAATGTTAAGAATGTTAAGAATGCCAAGAAAGCAATTAAAAAGGCATTCCAAAACCAAGTTGAAGGCAAGGGCTTCTCACTTGTTGAAGTTATTTCTACCTGTCCCACCAACTGGGGCCTTACACCTAAAAAGGCACTTGAATGGGTAGACGAAAAAATGATTCCTTATTATCCTTTGGGTGTTTATAAGGATAACACCGCTGAAAAGGAGGCAGAGTAATTATGGCAACTACTCAGTATTTATTCGCCGGCTTTGGCGGTCAAGGTATTTTGTTTTCGGGCAAGTTTTTGGCTTATAAAGGCCTTACTGAAGATAAACAAGTAAGTTGGCTTCCGTCTTATGGTCCTGAAATGCGTGGCGGTACTGCAAGCTGCAGCGTTATTATCAGTGATACACCTGTTGGTTCACCGATTGTATCTAAACCTGATGTTTTGGTTGCAATGAATTTGCCTTCACTTGATAAGTATGAAGACACAGTTGCACCGGGTGGCGTAATTTTTGTTGATTCTTCACTTATTGAACGCAAGGTTAACCGCACCGATGTTACTGTTTATTATATTCCTGCAACCAAGCTTGCAAGCGATAACCAAATGCCCACTTTGGCTAATATGATAATTGTTGGTAAAATTCTTAAAGAGCTTGGCGGCTATACCGAAGACGGCGTAAATGCAGCACTTAAAAAGGTTATTTCTGCAAAGCGTGCCGATATGCTTGAAGTAAATCTTAAAGCAATGCAAATTGGCGCAAACAATTAAGGAGTGTTTATAATGGAAATTAAAATCACTAAAGCTGCAGTTTTAAAAGAAAAACCCGACAGCAGCACTTTGGGCTTTGGTAAAATTTTTACCGACCATATGTTTATGATGGATTGGAACGACCAAAAGGGTTGGTATAATGCCCGCATCGTTCCTTTTGAAAATATTTCACTTCATCCTGCATCAACTGTGCTTCATTACGGCAGTGAAATTTTTGAAGGTCTTAAAGCATATCGCCGTAAAGATGGCAAGGTGCAAATGTTCCGCCCAATTGAAAACATCCGTCGTATGAATCGCTCGGCTGAACGCTTGTGCTTGCCACAAATTCCCGAAGATTTGGCAATGGAAGTTTTAACTACATTCGTTAATCTTGAACAAGACTGGACACCTTCTGCTGAAGGCACATCACTTTATCTTCGTCCGTTTATGTTCGGTAACGATGAATCTTTGGGTGTTCACGCTGTTCATAATGCAACCTATGTTATAATTGCATCACCTGTTGGCAGTTACTATGCCGAAGGTATTAACCCCGTTAAAATTATGATCGAAGACGAAGATGTTCGCGCTGTTCGTGGCGGTACAGGTTATGCTAAATGCGGCGGCAACTATGCTGCATCAAACCGTGCAGGCGAACGTGCAGCAAAACAAGGTTACAGCCAGGTTTTGTGGCTTGACGGTGTTGAAAGAAAGTATATCGAAGAAGTTGGCGCTATGAACGTTATGTTCAAAATTGGTGGCAAAATTGTTACCCCAATGCTTTCCGGCTCAATTCTTCCCGGCATTACCCGTATGTCTTGCATTGAAGTTCTTAAAACAAAGGGCTTTGAAGTTGAAGAACGTCTTTTAAGCATTGACGAACTTGAAGATGCTATGAAAAACGGCACCCTTGAAGAAGCATGGGGCTGTGGCACCGCTGCAGTTGTTTCTCCAATTGGCGAACTTTGCTATAAGGGCGTTAAATATGCTGTAAACAATGGTGAAATCGGTGAAGTTACCCAATCGCTTTATGACACCTTAACAGGTATCCAATGGGGCAAACTTGACGATACATTCGGTTGGATTAAAGAAATTTAATAATTTAATACCAAATTTAAAACCACCCAATTTTTTGGGTGGTTTTTTATATCTTGTTCGAATCCCTTTCTCCATATAAAAAATAAAGTCCAACACCAAAAGGTGTCGAACTTTATTTGGCACGCTGAAAGGGATTCGAACCCCCGACCCTCTGCTTAGAAGGCAGATGCTCTATCCAACTGAGCTATCAGCGCAAATTGGCTGTTTATCACAGCGAAAGTTATTATACCATAACAAGATGGAATAATCAAGCAAAAATTTAAAATTAATGCCGTTAAATCATATAAATACCTGTTTTTAAAAGTGCGAAACGGTAAATACCAACTTCAATGTATTGCATAACCTCTTCTTCAAACGCTTCAATTTCAGAAACTGAATAACTTTCCAAATTAACACCAACCAAATTTTTGGCATTTTGGTTACTGATTATTGCGGTATTATCCTTTATAAAAAGACTTTTCGGCTTATTAAAGGGTGAATTGTTGCCACCTATACGAAGTTCTTCACGCATTGTTGAAAGGTTATAACGAAGCAAAACATTACAGTCGCCAAACGCTGTCCAAAGTGAGCTTTTATAAACTGCAACATCATTTGCCCTGCAACCACGATAGGTAAGTTCGCCCTGCCAAATTGGTGTGGCGTCGGCATCAATAAGCATTGCTTCACCATTGTTTTTAAGGATAAAAACCTTTCCGTTTGGCAAAACAATAGACTTTGTTAAAATATAGTTTTTGCAATAAGTTACAACAGCTTTATAGTTGCTGCCATATTTGGTTAAAAGGTAAATGTTTTTTGCCACATCACTAAAGCTGCCTGTGTCAAAGGAAAGCATTTTATAACCAATAACTATTTTATCTTCTAATGTATCCTTATGGTATGAAAACAAAATGCCGTTTTGAGTTGGTAAAATATCAAAAACTGTACCTTCAAAAATTTGTTTCATTTAAAATTATCTTCCATTTCTAATTTTTTGTGCTGCCAAAAGCACGCCCGCCTTGGCACTGTGGAAATTAAGACCGCCTTGCATCCAAGCGGCATAGGGTTCGCGAAGTGGGCCGTCGGCCGAAAGTTCAATAGAAGCGCCCAATGTAAATGCGCCAGCTGCCATAATTACGGGGTCGGTATAGCCGGGCATATCCCAAGGTTCAGGCACAACAAATGAATCAACAGGTGCACCGCTTTGCATACCTTGGCAAAATGCCACAAGACCCTCGGCCGAGCCAAGCGTTACGCATTGCACAATATCGCCACGCTTTTCAAATGGTTTTGGCGAAACTTCATAACCCATTTCGCCAAACAAAGCAGATGTATAAACAGCGGTTTTAACCGCTTCACCAACAACATGGGGTGCTTGGAAAAGGCCCAAATATAATTCACGGCTCATACCAAGGGTTGCGCCAACTTCTTTACCAACACCGGGGCAGGTAAGGCGGTCAGCACATTTTTCAACTAAATCACGGCGACCTGCAATATAACCACCGGTTCTTGCAATACCGCCACCGGGGTTTTTAATAAGCGAACCTGCACAAAGGTCAGCCCCAACATCGCACGGCTCAAGCTTTTCAACAAATTCGCCATAGCAGTTGTCAACCATTATAATTGTGCTTGGTGACACTTCTTTAACGGCATCACAAAGCTTTTTAATGTCATCAATAACCAAGGTTGGTCTTGTTGAATAACCACGTGAGCGCTGAATATAAGCCATTTTAAAGTTATCTTTAGAAAGGCGGTTTTTAATTTCGTCAATATTGGGTGTACCGTCAGACAATAATGCAACTTCGTTATATTCAACACCGAAATCACTTAGCGAGCCATCGTTTTTACTGTCAATACCAAACACACCTGTAATGGTGTCATAAGGTCTGCCGGTAAGCACCAAAACCTTGTCATTTGGTCGCAAAATCCCAAAAAGCGCAACAGTTAATGTGTGTGTGCCCGAAACAAAGTTGTGGCGCATAATTGAATCTTCAGCACCCATGCAGTCGGCCATAACACGTTCTAATATTTCACGGCCCCTGTCATCATAACCATAACCGGTAGAACCCGACATAGTAGCTTCGCTAACACCATTTTTAATAAAAGCATAAAGAACTTTAAGTTGGTTATATTCGGTTATATCATCGATTTCTGAAAATCTTTCATTAAGCGACTGTAATATTTTTTTATCAAGCGCTAAAAGTTCGTCATCAATGTTAAAAAAGTTTTTAATATTCACTTATTTTTCACCCAATATCCTGCGTTGTATAATTTTTTAAATCCGTTTTTTAAATAAAAAGGCAAAACACTGTCACGGCAACAGGCCAAAAAATCCCTGCCAAAGTTTTTTTGCAAAATTCCGTTTATCGCAACCGTGCCAAAGCCCTTTTGGTGACTTGCAAGCCCGTTTATTATTGCTTTATCACCAGAATTAAAGGTTATAACTGCACATTTATCTTTGATTGCAAAATAATCAGCAAAGCCGTGGTTTAAACGCCTGCAATAATCCACCGCAAAGTGTGGATAATCGGGAAGAGAAAGCCCGTCAACATCTAAAAGCTTATAAAGTTCGTCGCTTGAAAGGTTGTCGCCTTGGGCTTGTCCTTGAACAACGGCTTTTATATAAACAACATTTATGTTTTCATCGGGTTTGCGGTTTAATTTTTCAAGTGTTTTCATATCGCTGAAAATGCATGCAGGGGATAAAACATTCACGAATTCCAAAAGCTCTTCAAAGTCGGCATTATTGTTGTGAATAATCATATTCCCATCGGTCATAGCAATAACGCATTTGTCATTATCCTGAACCCAAAACATAACGTTGTCATCATTTTTATAACTGTCAAAAAGGCAGTTTATTTTCACCATTTCGGCCGAAAGGCCCGAAAAAGTCGGCAAATTATGAGTTAAACTAATCATTGTTTAAAATACTGTCCATCATATATTTTGTAAGCGATAGCATATTTTCCATATCGCTTAAATTCGCCACGCTTGAATCGATGTGGATATATCGGCAAGGCAGTGAAATTGCAAGGGTTTTAACACCTTCACGGCTCAAATGAATTGCACCCGAATTATTACCGCCTGCAACCGCATGCTTTGGTTGGCAAGTAATACCGCTGTTTAGGGCGGTGTTATAAAGACCCTTATCATAAAGGGTTGCACGGTCCATAAATGAAACAACAGGGCCTTTACCTAAATTGCAAACGGTTTTTTCTTCGCTAACACCCGAAATATCAGCAGCGGTGGTAGATTCCAAAACCAAGGCATAGTCGGGGTTTATGGCAAAGGCAGCAACCTTTGCACCACGTGTGCCGATTTCTTCCTGGGTGGAAAAAACCGCATAAAAGTCATATTCGGCCTTTTCTTTTAAAAGTGTAATAAGAATTGCACAACCAACACGGTCGTCAAGGGCTTTTGCCTTTACGCAGTCACCCATAACCGTAAAGTCGCTTAAAACAATACCCATATCACCAAGACTAATAATGTTAAGGGCGTCTTCTTTATCGGTTGCGCCAATATCAATATAAAGCGCATCAACCTTTGGTGGTTTTTTGCCTTCTTCTTTTGATAAAAGGTGAATTGGTTTAGCGCTTATAACACCAACAACGTCACCAATTTTAACCTTTTTAAATAAAAGGGTAGCGGCATCGATACCACCAACTGTTTGAAATTTTAAAAACCCGTCGGCAGTAACATTGGTTATAATAATGCCAACTTCATCCATGTGGGCATCAAGCATAAGACGGTTTTGGGGTGTTTTTTCACCCTTTTTGAAGCAAATAAGGTTGCCTAAATTATCAATTTTATAATCGCAAAAGTTTTTAACTTCACTAATTATAAAATCGCGCACGCTTTTTTCGTCACCCGAAGTGCCGTTTAAAAGGCAAAGGTTTTGAAGCAAATTAACCATTAAAGCAACCCCCTGCCATTATATATTCATAAAGCAAATCGCAAACACTTTCTAAATCGGAAAGTGATAAAATTTCGCTGTCGCTGTGCATATTGCGAAGCGGAATTGACAAAGTACCGGTTTTAACACCTTCGCGATTCACCGCAATCATATCGGCATTTGTGCCGGTCTTCGCACCCATGACTTCAAGCTGATAGGGTATGTCATTTTGTTCTGCGGTTAATTTAAGTTTGTTTGAAATTTCTTTTGAAAGGGCGGGGGAAATGCCAATCATACCGCCTTTTCCCAGTTTTCCGCATTCTGTTTCTGAAATGCCAATACCGTCGCCAAAGCTTACATCAATTGCAATGGCTTCGCTTGGGTTTACCCTAAATGCTGCAGGGCGAATGCCACGAAGACCTAATTCTTCACCGTCGGACAAAACAAAAGCAACATTTATAGGCAATTTTTTACCGCTTAATTTTTGTGCCAACATTAAAAGACAAGCAACACCGGCACGGTCATCAAATGATTTACCGCAAACAAGGTTGTTTTGCAAATCACACGGGTTGCCGCAAAGGGTTACAACATCACCAACCGAAATAAGTTCCTTTGCTTTGCTGCCCAAAGCGGTATCAAGTTTTATATCGGCAATATCATTAAATTCGGTTTCCCCTTTTGCAAGGTGTGGTGGGGTAGAGCAAAACACAGCCGAAACTTCGGTTTTGCCGTGCACAACAACCTGCCTTGCGGGAAGTGTGCGAATATCAATACCGCCTGCGTTAGAAACAGTTAAAAAACCGTTGTCATCAATGTTGGTTACAAACATTGCAATTTGGTCGATGTGACTGTCGAGCATAAGGGTATAGTCATTTTTGCCGTCCAAAAAGCCAATAACGGTTAAACCCTGTGTTTTTTCGGCGGTGGTGTATTTTGACAAAATGCCATAAGCAAAGTCAGATGCTGAAGTAACATTACCAACAGCATCAAACCTTGAAAGTTTAAAAAGTAAATCTTTAATGTTCATTACAGTTTGTTTACCAATTCTTTAAAATGATTTCCGCGCGCAACAAAGTTTGGATAAGCGTCAAAACTTGCACTTGCAGGGCTTAATGTTACAACATCGCCTGCTTTTGCAATTTCATGTGCTTTTTTAACGGCGGCTTCAACATTTTCAACCCTTATAATTTCGGGCACGCCGTTATAATTTTTATCATTTCTAACGGCTTTTTCAATTTTGTCGGCAGTGGCGCCGCAAAGATAAAGTTTTTCAACCTTTTCTAAAATATAGGGCACAAGCGGTTCATAAGGGATGTGCTTATCATAACCACCCGCAATAAGGTGAACTTTTTTAGAAAATGCTTTAAGCCCCGCAATAGTTCTTGTTGGGCTTGAAGCGATAGAGTCGTTATAATATTTAACACCATTTACTTCGCGCACAAATTCAATGCGGTGTTCAACACCCATGAATTCTTTTGCAACCTTTTTGATAGAATCCATACCTGCAAAGCTCCAAACGGCAGTAATTGCAGCAAGATAATTTTCAACATTATGGTCACCCAAAATTGCAATGTCATCGCGGTGCATAATAGGTGCGTCAATACCACGGTAAGACATATGAATAGTGCCGTCTTCTTCAAGCCATGCGCCGTTTTTAAGTGGCTTTTCCATACTGAACGAAAGCGATTGACCACGAACATATTTTTTAAAGTCAACAGTTATATCGTTATCTTGATTTAAAACAGTGCGTGAAAAAGCATTTTGGTGAAGAATAATGTTCTTTTTAGCGTCGATATATTCTTCCATATCCTTGTGAACATCCAAATGGTTGGGAGCAAGGTTTGTAACAACAGCTACATCGGGACTTTTTCTCATAGAAATAAGTTGGAAGGATGAAAGTTCAACCACAACGAAATCGTCAGCAGTGATGTTTTCAATTTCGGGAAGTAGCGGTTTGCCAATATTACCGCCAACAAAAACCTTTTTGCCTTCTGCTTCAAGCATTTTTGCAATAAGAGTGGTGGTTGTGGTTTTTCCGTCAGAACCGGTAATTGCAAAAAGTGTTGCGGGGCAAAGGTCAAAGAAAACCTCCATCTCGCTAGTTACGGCAATACCTCTTTTACGGGCGGCTTCAAGCTCTGGTAAGTTAAAGCTCATACCGGGGGTACGGAAGATAATATCAACCTCTAAATCGTTAAGATAACCATCCCCCAGGCAAAGTTCCGCACCGGCAGCTTCAAGTGTGTCGGCCATATCACCTATCATTTCACGGGTACGGCGGTCACAAGCATAAACCTTTGCGCCCTTGCTTAAAAAGTTAAGTATAAGGGGGGTGTTGCTAACCCCAATGCCGCACATAGCAATTTTCTTACCTTTTATTTGTTCAAAAAACTGTTTGCAATCCATAGAATAACCTCCACTTGCGCGCATATATAACTATTATACTTAAATATATATAAAATATCAATATTAAAGGTGTAATTTTCCAAAATTAGATTTTTAAGGGGATATTTTATGAATTATATTAATTGCCAAAATAAGCTTACGCCTGATGTTTTAAGAAAAACCATTATTTTTTGGTGCGAAAATTCTTTTCAGCACATAAATTCGCTTTTATTGGCTTTTAAGGGAAGTGGCGCAGTTTTACAAAACGATTTTAAAGAAGAATTGCTTCAAATTGAAAAAATCTTTAAATCAATATTTATGGAATATTCGTCTAATAAAGCTGCACTTCCGTCACGGCCGGCAATTCTTTTTAAAACAAATACCCAATTTATTAAGTTGCTTGAAAGAATAAAATTTGAAGCGGCATCTGGTTATCCGCTTTTAGGGCAGTCAATTTATCATTATATTTTCGAACAAAATTATATAAATGCAATTTTTGGCGTAATGACGCCTCAAAACACACCCATTATAACAATTAAATTTGCACCTTTTTATACCAATAATTGCATATATAATCAAATGTATTTTTGGTCAATCATCGGTGCAATGCACCCTTCGCTTTTGTTAGATTCGCAAGAATTCAACAATGCAATAAACGGTTATACAAGGGAATATTTAAGGGATGTGGTGAATGGATTTAATAAAATTTGTTATCGTTTGTCTGATATGAACCGACCCGGAAATAAAAAACAGCTGTCTGAAATTTTTGAAAATTTCAGACAGCAAAATCTTGATTTTTTATTCTTTTTACAGTCAGCAATAAAATTAAGTCCAAAAGTATATAGTGCAACAACATCGCCGCAGCTTCCAAAAACATTTTACAGCAAGGCGGAACACATGATAAAGGAACATAATTTGGTGCGGGAATTGTGCGATTCTATCGGTGAAATGTTTTAACAAATATCTTTCTTATTGTACTTTAAAAATGCAGTTATAACACTTAGCAAAGACAAAACCAACAAAGGCAAAAGGTATTTAACGGTAATTTCGCCGTTTGATACAATGCTTGTTGTTTCGCAGAATGAAAATGGGGTTATATATTTTAAAAAGTTCATACTTTTTGTAATGTTTGCAAAAATGTTTATAAGATAAAAACCAAAACTTAACCCAATAGCAATACCTATGCCACCGCGTTTTAAAAAGGCGGAAATTGCAAAGGACATAAAAGCAATAATAATTTGCGAAATATAAAATGCCAAGAAAATTAAACCAATAGTTTTAAAGGCAATTGATTCACCGATAATCAACACCGAAAGATAACTGACAGCCATATTAATTGCGGTGAAAACTGTTATCTGAAAAATTACGGCCAAAAGTTTTGAAAGCGCAATTTTTGTACGTGATAATGGGTGCGCAAGTAAAAATTCGGCAGTTTTTCGGCTTTGTTCGGTATAAAGGGTATTTATACCGGTAAGTGCAGCAAAGAAAGCGCCGCCAAGCCCCAAAACATTGCCACATTCAACCGCAAAATAATTTGTAAATTCACCAAAGTTTATATTGCTCATACCAAATGCTTCTGAAAAGTTGCCCATATCAGAAAACATATCGCCCATTTGGTTTAATTGTGTCTTCATTTCGGGATATAAAATAAGTGCAACACCAAGCATAAAGCAAACCGCTGCCGACCAAATAATAAGTGAAAGTTTGTTCCGTTTTATTTCGTGTAAAAAAAGTGGCATGTCAGTTCGCCTCCTTTTCATAGTAATGCATAAATACTTCGTCTAAATCGGGGTTTAAGATTGTAATGTCAGAAAATAAAAGTTGACTTAAATAGTTTATAAGATTTTCGGCTTTGCCGCTGTAAAGAAAGCTGATTCCGTCATCAATAATTTTGGCATCACGCACGAATTCGTTTTTGGGAATTTCAACAATTCCTTTAAGGTTTACACGCTTAACTTCACTGTGTGAAAGGTTTGCAACACTGTCACAGGTGATAAGCTTTCCGTCGCGAATAATGGCGGCGTTTTTGCAATATCGTGACACTTCTGACAAAATGTGGGTTGATAAAAATATGGTTGCGCCGTTATCATTTCTTTCTTTTAAAATTTTAAAAAATTCGTTTTGCATTAAGGGGTCAAGCCCGCTTGTTGCTTCATCTAAAATGTAAAGTTTGGGGTTGTGCTGCAAAGCACAAACAATGCCCACTTTTTTCTTGTTACCAAAAGACAAAGCTTCAATTTTTTCGTTCATATCAAGGGCTAATCTTTCGCAAAGAATTTTGGCTTCTTTACTGCAGTCAAGGTTTCTTAAATCGCTTGAAAGTTTTAAAATTTCTTTCACCTTCATGCCGCTGTAAAAGGCATTGTCGCTTGGCAAATAACCAACATTTTTTAAAATTTCGGTTTTGTCTTTTTCAATGTCCAAGCCCAAAATCTCTGCGCTTCCGTCAGTTTTTTTAATAAGACCCAAAAGTGTGCGGAT
>JAZKYB010000063.1:0-11364 GCA_045611905.1 Acutalibacteraceae bacterium
TTATCCTTCATAAGCTTTAAACGATTTTCTAAATCTTCACGCTTTAAAAATGCAGTGCCTAAAGAACCACCGCTATCGGTAGAAACATCCGCTTCCCTTGTCATTATAACCTCAAACCCATAAAGTTTCAAGAACTGCATGGTTTGCTTTGCAATTTTAAGATTTATATCCTTTTCAACCGTGCCGTCACTTGCCACAGCACCGCCGTCATAACCGCCGTGACCGGCATCTAAAATTATAATTTTGCGGGGTTGAGAGTTGGTGTTTGTTACCAAGTATTCTCCGCTTGTTTTTTCGCCAATGTATATTACCGAACAAATAAACAACAAGCAAAGCAGCACCGAAATTCGTTTTTTCAGCACATAAAATCCACCTTTTATTTTAAAATATACTTAAAATTATGCAAATTTTATGCTGTATAGAACTTCATAAATTTTATAGATATTTTACAAACATTTCCACCACAAATGCCACCGCACATGATGACACCGCAACGCCAAAAAGTGAAACGCCCTTATACGCCAAAACTATACCTGTCACAAGTGCTAAAATTCCCGAATAAACACTGCCTGTTGAATAAATAATTGCAGGGAATGTCATAACCGCCAAGGTTACATAAGGCACATAAAACAAAAACGACCTTAAGGTTTTGTTTTTAATCTTTTTTCTAATTAAAGTCAGCGGCAAAACACGAATTAAAAATATTGTTAACGCCATTATCAAAATGTAGATGTACGTATTATTCAACACATTCATCCTCCTTTACAGGAAAGACAACTGCCAAGAAAAGTGAAATTGCAACGGTTAAAATTATAACCTGCATACCTGATGAAATACTGTTTTTAACAATTGGCACTATGCTAAAAACAAAACTTAAAATAAATGATGCAATAACCCCGCCCATTATAACCTTGTTTTGCTTTGCGGGTGGGATAATAATTGCCAAAAACATACCAAAAATGCCAACACTTAAAGTCGATGCCACTGTTTGCGGCAAAGCGTTACCAATTACAACCCCAAGCGCCGCACCGCTTGCCCAAGCGGGTATTGCCAAAGACATTGCGCCATAATTATAAAAAGGGTTAAGTTCACCTTTTACTGATGATGAAATACCAAAAATTTCGTCGGTCACACCAAAACCCAAGGCAATTCGGTGCAAAGTGTGAGTTTTTTGCGAAAGTTTTTGACTTAACGCGAATGACATTAAAAGATACCTTGCATTTACAACAAGCATTGTTATAAACATTTCAAGATATGTGCCGTTTTCTTTTATAACATTAAAACCCGCATAACCACCGGCCGATGCCAAGGTGAGTGCCGCCGCCCAAAATGTTTGAAAGGCATTAATACCGGCATCCCTTGCGGCAATACCAAGCGTAAAACCAACCGCCAAATATCCCAAAGCAATCGGCACGCCGTCACGCATTCCTCTTTTATACCAAAGTTTATTATTCAAAATAATCACCAAGCAATATTTTACATTTTTTAAACTTTTAAGTCAATATTAAAACCTATTTTTCACCGTTTTGGGATAAAAACATATTATGATAGTGAAGTTGGCTTAACGACTTACAAACAAATTAGGAGGCAATCATTTTATGGCAGATTTCAAAAATATAGAAAACTGCAACGATTCAGTTTGCATTGACGCCGGCAGGGTGTATGATTCTTGCTGTGACCGCGACTGTCTTGAAGATTTACGGTGCTTTTTCTTGCCCGAAACCCAAACACTTATAAACAACGCTTTAAGCGTTCGTCTTCGCGGCGCCGAGGTATTAAATGTCTTTATTGATGTTGAACCCGTAAACTTTAACAAGGGATATTATTCCTGCGATTTAACATTTTTCTTTTTATTATCTTTCGACCTTTACACTTCACCAAGCAGCTGCCCACAAGTAATACACGGTATTGCAACCTTTAATAAAAAGGTTATACTTTACGGCAGTTGTGGTTCGGTTAAAACATTTTCAAACGTTTTAGGCGACCAATGTAAAAACCACCATAATAACACAGTTTTAGGTAATAACACACCAAAATGTGTTGTAAGTGCGGTTGACCCTGTTCCGCTTTCTGCAAGAATTGGCACAATTAAAGACTGCTATGAAGCATCTTGCTGTATTCCCGACTGTGTATGCGATGCAATAGGCGGTCATGTTGTAACCGACATCCCGCGCGGCACACCCACAATTTATGCTACAATAGGCCTTTTCACCGTTGTACAGCTTATTCGCAATGTTCAAATGCTTATTCCAATTTATGATTTTTGCATTCCTCAAAAATCTTGTGACCATAACGCAAACACCGAACCTTGCGACACCTTCAGCCGAATCCAATTCCCTATTAACGACTTTTTCCCACCCCGCCCCGACAGCGTGGATGATTCAAAAAGCTGCGGCTGTATGGATAATTTTACCGAAGAATAACATAAAAAAGGAGAGTCAAAATTTCAAAAATTTCGACTCTCCTTAAATTTTATAACGCCGAACTGTCTAAATCGCTGAACTGTTTGAAAAATTCACGAATTTTAGCAATATCCTTGTCAATTCCGCCCCTTACATTGCTTTCAAAATTTATTGGCATAACAGGGTCATGAACGCTCATTCTAATTAAAAACCAACCGTTTTCGGTAGAAACTCGAAGACCTTCGCGGTTGTCTTCTGCCACCTTAAACTGCGGTTTACCGCTTACAAATTCTTCTAACTTTTTAATAACATTTTCGCCATAGGGTTTAAAATCGCTGCACAAAATACTAAATCGTACTTCCCTTTCTTCGACAGGCATTTTAAGTGACTTTAAAATTTCTTCAATGCTTTCGCCCTTAGCAAGTAAAATTACAATTTTGGTAACAAGATAAGCACCGTCATCTAAAAAGTAATTTTCCTTTAAAGCAGCATGGCCCGAGGTTTCGATGGCAAGTGGGCTTTCAATTCCGTTTTGGCAAAGCTCGATAGATTTATTTATAACATTTTTGTATCCACGACGGTAGCGATAATGCTTACAACCAAGATTGTTTTCAATAAATTCCTTAAGCCCATCGCTTGTTACAGAATCGGTAACAATTGTTTGGCCTTTTTTACCATCCACTGCAATGTACGAAGCTAAAGCAATAAGTCGGTTGCGGTTAATTTCGGCACCATCTCTACCAACACAACCGGCCCTGTCAACATCGGTGTCAAATATAAGACCTAAATCAGCGTTGTTATCGAGCACTGCTTTACAAATGCTTTGCATTGCTTCTTTGTTTTCAGGGTTTGGAATGTGATTTGGAAACATTCCGTCCGGCTCTAAAAACTGACTGCCCTTTATATCGGCTCCAAGTTTTTCCAAAACCTCAGTGGCATAAAATCCGCCCGCACCGTTGCCCGCATCAACTACAATTTTATAATTTTTAAGGGGTAACTGACTTTCGGTTTTACCTACTGCCTCACAAATCATTTTGCGAAGTCGTGCGGCATAGCTTGGCATATAATCGGTGGAAATTACCTCCCCTAAAACATTCGATTTTTTTCTTTTTCCGTCGTTTGCAAGGGCAATAATATCGGCAATATCGCTTGATTCCAATCCGCCACTTTTTACAAAAAATTTAAGACCGTTTCGGTCAAACGGGTGGTGAGATGCGGTAATTTGCACCGATGCATCACAGTCTAAATCAATGGTTGTCATAAACATTGCAGGGGTTGAAGATAACCCGCAATCCATAACCGTAAAGCCCGATTCCACCAATGCTTTAATAACATTTTCAGCAATAGCAGGACCTGTGATTCTCGAATCACGACCAACTGCAACCTTAATATCCCTTGCATTTTTATTGGTTTTTTCGCAAAGCCACAGCGCAAATGCCAAGCTTATGTCATAAACTGCTTGGCTATTTAAATTAACGGCCTTGCCGCCCTTATCACTTGCTATACCGCGTATATCAGTACCACTTTTTAATTCGTTGTAATTCATAAACAAAACTCCTTTTTTAGGGAGGCATTTTTAATGACCATATCAACAGCACAAAGAAAAGCCGAAAAAGGCGAAATTCTTTTTGTTTTCAAAAACAGCGACGATTTAACCGAAGGTATAATTTTTTTATTCAACAAAAAGCCGTTAATTACAAGTTCGCTTTACAAAACTGCAAACGATTATCGGCTAATAATAACCGCTGAAGAACGTTGGCCAACGGTTAAACGGCTTTCAGAATTTTCAAAATTCAAAACAAAAAGCTTCGTTCACATTGCAGTAACGCGTGAACATGCCAAACCACTAATATTAAACAATGCCGTAAAAATTTATGGCAAAGCATTTTTAAAGTGATTTTAAAAATGCCACTTTTTCTTCCATTTTATCTGAAAACAGATAACTGCCCGCTACCAAAACCGTAGCACCCGCTTTAACTGCTAATGGTGCGGTTTCACGATTTATGCCACCATCAATTTCAAGTTCAACCGAAAGACCTTGGCGTTTGATTTCTTGCTTTAAGGCGCTAATTTTATCAAGCGCAGAAGGCATAAACTTCTGACCGCCAAAGCCGGGTTCTACCGACATTACAAGCACCATATCGCAAAGCGGTAACAAGTTAAAAATCTCTTCTGCTTTGGTGCATGGTTTAATTGCAAGGCAAGATTTGCACCCAAGTTTGCGAATTTCTTTTAAAAGTTCGGCATTGTCGCTGCCCGCTTCGAAATGAAAACCAAGCCAGTCAGAAACGGCGGCAAATTCCTTTATATAACGATGTGGACGGTCAATCATAAGGTGCACATCAAGCGGTATGTTAGAATGTGCTTTAATTGATTTTATAACCGGCACACCAAAAGAAATATTTGGCACAAATACACCATCCATAACATCTAAATGGAGCATATCGCACCCTGCTGCTTCAAGTTTTTTAATATCATCAGCCAATGTCAAAAAGTCGGCTGTAAGCACAGAAGGAGAAATTTTAACAGACATAATATCACCTTTACAATAATATATTATAATTCTATATTGCAAAAAAGATTTTGTCAACATAATAAAAAACAAAAAGCGGCTTTAAAACCGCTTTTTAATTATTGCTTTTGCTTATTTTGTTGTAAATCAGCCAACCAACAACACTAATTAAAAATGTTATGCCAAAGGCAATGGCGGCCAATAGATATTTTTCGCTGCCAAGCAAACTGCCACCAATGGTTGAAGTTATAACTGACGGTAAGCGTGCAACGGCCGCAATAAACAAAAATTCCTTTAAACCAATTTTTGTAAGCCCCACAAAATATGTAATTAAATCTTTGGGTGTGCCGGGTAAAAAGAAAAGAAAAAACGTGATAAGTGCTAAACGTTTTTTGTTTTGCAAAAAGTTAAGCGACTTAATTTTTTCGTAGGTAAAAAACACCTCTAAAAGCTTAATACCAAACCTGCGGACAAGCCAAAAAACAATTAAACTGCCAATGGTTATGCCCACAACACAAAGCACAGTCCCCCACAAAGCACCAAAAGCATACCCCGCCCCAATTTCAAAGGGCTCGCCCGGAACAAAGGCAATAACAACATGAAAAATTGTCATACCAACAAAGGCAACCATACCCCATATTCCACTGCTGTTTACAAAAGCACGAAATTTTTCAGGTTGGCCAACAAACCTCACAAGCGGTCGGCCAACAAACCAACCCACAAGCGAACAAAATATTATAAAAGCCAAAATAACTAATGCACTTACTGTCTTTTTTTGCTTTTCAGTCATATTTTCACTTCCCTTTTAACCACTTATATGATATCACCCCGCTTTAAAAGTTGCAATATATTATTTTCGGTGGTATAATGAATTATACTAAATATTTTGAGGTGAAAAATGAAGCTTGAAATTTTGCAAAACTGCCCACCCGTTATACGCGATTTTTTAACATATAATGAAACCATAAAAGGCAAATCATCCCGTTCGGTAGAGGGGTATTATATCGATTTACAAAGCTTTTTTCGTTACATTCTAAAAGTGCGAGGTTTGGTTGATAACAAAACCGCATTTGAAGAAATTGATATTTCAACGGTGGATTTAAATTTAATAAAAACCATTACCGTTTCTGACTTATATGCGTTTTTGTTTTTTTGCAAAAACGAACGTCAAAACAACGCAGCAACAAGGGCAAGAAAAACCTCTACCCTGCGAATTTTCTTTCGCTTTTTGTGTGAGCAAACACATCAACTTGACCAAAACCCTGCACTTTTGCTTGAATCACCAAAGGTGAAACAGTCTTTACCAAAACATTTAACCCTTGAAGATTCGTTGGAACTTTTAAATTCGGTTGATGGTGCAAACCAAAAGCGTGATTATTGCATTTTAACCCTGTTTTTAAACTGCGGTCTTCGTTTGGCCGAACTTTGCTCGCTTAATGTTAATGACATTAAACCCGACTGCACAATGGTTGTGACAGGTAAAGGCAACAAAGAACGGCTTATATACCTTAATGACGCTTGTATGACCGCAATTAAAGAATATTTGGCCGTAAGACCAACAGAAAACATTATTTACGATGACAGAAATGCCCTTTTTGTAAGCCGAAATCGCCGCAGAATAAGCCCCAAAACCGTGCAGCATTTGGTTAAAACCTTTTTGCAAAAAGCAGGGCTTGGCGGTCAGGGCTTTTCAACCCACAAGCTTCGCCACACCGCCGCAACACTTATGTATCAACACGGCGATGTTGACATTCGTGTTTTAAAGGACATTTTGGGGCACGCCAATTTAGGCACCACCCAAATTTATACCCATGTTTCTGACACGCAAATTAAAAACGCTGTGGATTCAAATCCACTTAGTAAAATTCATAATAAAAAGTAAAAACGGTGTTCATTGAACACCGTTTTCTATATTGTAAACCCCACCGGGTCTATGTCAAGTCCAAAACTGACGCTTAGCGCCTTGTCCACCTTAATCATAGCGTCAGTATCAAGACTGCCCATTTTTTCCTTAAGTCGCTTTTTATCAATAGTTCTTACCTGTTCAAGCAAAACTATTGAATCCTTTGCAAGACCGCAGTTTTCCGCACCAACCGTTATGTGTGTTGGAAGTTTTGTTTTATCCTTTTGACTTGTAATTGCCGCCGCAATAACGGTGGGGCTGTATTTATTGCCAACATCGTTTTGAACAATTAAAACCGGGCGTATTCCACCCTGTTCAGACCCAATAACAGGACTTAAATCGGCATAATAAATTTCTCCGCGTTTTATATTCATATTGTTTTCACACTCCGATTATATTCTTGCCTGAATTTTTGAAAAATAATCAGATAACACAATATATGCCCAAAAAATATAAATGTTAATTTTAAAAGCCACCTTAAAAAAGGTGGCTTTTTGTTTAAATTGCGTTTATTTCAATTTTTTCGTTATAACTTGCGGTAATTTGTTTTAAATTGCCTTCACCTTTTTCAATTATGATATCCACAATTGGTGCTTCAATTTCACGGCGGATAAGGTTGCGAAGTTCACGCGCACCTTTCTTAACGCCGTCACATTTTTCAGCCAAATAACCGCAAACCGACTTATCATAAGAAAAGTCGATAAGCTTTTCTTTAAGGGATGCCTTAAATTCGTCAAGCATAATTGAAGCGATTTTTTGAAGTGTTTCGTTTGAAAGCGGAGAAAATACCACAATTTCGTCAACGCGGGCAATAAATTCGGGACGCAAAAAGCTTTCAAGTGCTTTAAGTGCCTTTTCTTTTGCCCCATCGGCCTGACTTTTGCCAAAGCCCAAAAGATTTTCGGTTTTATCACTGCCGGCGTTAGAAGTCATAACTACAACGGTGTTTTCAAAATTAACCTTTCTACCTTGTGCATCGGTAACTGTACCATCGTCAAGAATTTGCAAAAGAATGTTTAAAACATCAGGATGTGCTTTTTCAATTTCATCAAAAAGCACCACAGAATATGGCTTTCGGCGTACCTTTTCGGTAAGCTGACCTGCTTCATCATAACCAACATATCCGGGAGGCGCACCAATAATTCTAGATACTGAATGCTTTTCCATAAATTCCGACATATCAAGGCGGATTAAGGTTTCAGGTGTGTCAAAAAGCTGTTCGGACAGCACTTTTACAAGTTCGGTTTTACCAACACCGGTTGGACCAACAAAAATGAAAGATGCCGGGCGGTGAAGGTTGTTTGTGCGCACGCGTGAACGCTTTACAGCACTTGCAACCAGTTTGGTTGCTTCACCTTGACCAATAATTTTTTCATTAAGTGCATCTTCTAAACTTGCAAGCTTTTTAAAATCACTTTCCTGCACCTTTGTTGCAGGAATACCTGTCCAAAGTTCAATTACCTTTGCAATGTCCATATCGGTAACAACTGTTGAAACTGTTGCTTCACAAAGTTCGTTTGCTTGCTTTTTATATTTTTCAAGTTCGGCCTTTACCATTGCCTGTTTTTCATAGTCAGGGTTTTCAACATCGGCTTCCAACTCTTCAAGCTTAATTGAACATTCGGCAACTTTTTTGTTAACTTTATAAAGTTCGTCAACGGCGGTGTTTGCAAGACTTGCACAAGCACATGCCTCGTCTAATAAATCAATTGCCTTGTCGGGCAAATAGCGGTCTGTTACATATCTTTCAGACAAAATAACAGCTTTTTTAACAATGCTGTCAGGAATGGTTACATTATGAAATCCTTCATAATAACCCTTAACACCCATTAAAATATTTTCACTTTCAGCAAGAGAAGGTTCTTCAATAGTTACAGGTTGGAAACGGCGTTCAAGTGCGGCGTCCTTTTCGATATACTTTCGGTATTCCTTAAAGGTGGTGGCACCGATTACCTGAATTTCACCACGTGAAAGAGCGGGCTTTAAAATATTTGCAGCATTCATCGAACCTTCGGCCGAATCACCCGCACCAACCAAATTATGAATTTCGTCAATAAACAAAATAATATTACCGGCTTCTTTAACTTCGCTGACTAAACCTTTAACACGGCTTTCAAATTGACCCCTAAATTGTGTGCCGGCAACAAGACCTGTTAAATCCAAAAGGTGAATTTGTTTGTCTAAAAGGCGTGCGGGGGCTTCACCCCTTGCAATTTGAAGCGCAAGACCTTCAGCAATGGCGGTTTTACCAACACCCGGTTCACCAATAAGGCAAGGGTTGTTTTTTGAACGGCGTGACAAAATTTGAATTGTACGATAAAGTTCTTTATCTCTGCCAATTATAACATCAATTTCGCCGTTTTTTGCCTTTTCGGTAAGATTGGTGCAATATTGTTCGATAAAACGGTTGCGCTTTTTCTTAGACTTTTCCTTTTTATCAGACTTCTTTTCATCGTCAGATTGTTTTTCTTCGGTTTTTTCACCTGTTAAATTGCCAAAAATTTTATTTAAAACCGACATTGGCGGCATTGCAGGTGCGGTGCCCAAATCAAAGGTTTCATCGTTTAATTCGGCATCATCAACATCATCGCCATCTTCATTAAGCGCCATTATATCCATAAACTGGTCGCTCATTTGTTCAATATCTTCATCTGATATATTCATTTTTTTAAGCATATCCTCGACCGGTTTGATACCCAGTTCCTTAGCACAAACAAGGCAAAGACCGCTTGGTTCGGCATTGGGATTTGACATATCCGAAACAAAAACAACAGCCGGACGCTTTTTACATTTGGAACAAAGCTTCATTCTTTAAAATTCTCCTAAACTAATTAAAAATCTAAAAATATGGGTTTGCTCAATATTTTGAGCATTAAATATCCAAATACCATTATCGGTAATAGGTAACATAAATTTAATGATATAGCACAGCACCAAAACAAATGCAACACCTTTTACAAGCCCGCAAAGACCACCAAGGGTTCGGTTTAGCTTGCCAACAACGCTGAAAGAAAAGGTTTTATTTAAAAGCGTTGCCAATATTTTAACAACAATAACAGCCACAACAAAAATTAAAACAGAATAAACTGCAGATAAAATTTTAACCGTTATTGGTTTTATTGAATTTTGTGAAATTTCGGTAATATAATCGGTCATATTATTAGAAACTTCACCATTATTTTGAGCAATAATTTGGTCAGCAATGCCAGAACTTTCCACATATCCCTGTAAAAAATCAGGCAAACTTTCAATAACACTGTCAACCGTTTCGTCAACGGTGTCGTGCACCTGCTCACTTGCAGCATTTATTAGTGGTGGTTCAATTATTTTATCATAAGTAGCATTACTTAATGGTGTACAAACTGTTAATGTAAAAATTACCGCCGCAACAATACCTACTGCTTCAACCAAAACCCGCACAAAGCCACGCCTTGCTGAAGTGATAACAAACAATGCCACCACAATTAGTAAAATGCCGTCAATTAAAACCGAATGCCAATTCATATAAATCACCCCTGTGAAAATTTCACCTTGTTGATTTGACTGTCGCTTATAACCGATATTTCGTTTTGTGAAACAACCACAATTCTTACAGCACCAAAGCCACAGTCAGCAGTGCGAACAATTTCGCCCTTACTGTCTAATATATATGCTTTTGTATCTGAAATAAGGTATATATGATTATTTTTATAAGCAATATCGTTTATAATGCCGTTAAACTTAACCTCTAATTTCTTTTTACCGCTTGAATTTATTAGTATTATGCGGTTGTCGGTTTTATCGTTTTCGCGATTATATAAAAGCAAAGTGCCCTTGTTACTTTCACGAAGCATTTGAAGATTATAATCGTTTTCATTGGTTGCAGACTTAAATTTATACCAACTTACAAAATCGAAGGTGTTTGTGGTTGCAACCGCAACCCCTTTTGAAAAAGAAGTGCTTAAATTGTAAATAATTTCACCGCTGTATTGCTTTTCGAATTCAGCATTGGCAGATTTTAAATTTAAAATCATAAGTTTAGAATCAAAACCGCCAACATTTGCCGTAATTGTTGAAAGGGCAATTTTTTTGCCATTTCTTGCAACCGCAACATTATTTATCATGTCATTTGCCGAAAGCCATTCATAAATCCGCTTGTTGCTTTTTTTATAAACCGAAACCTTTGCAACATAACCCTTTGCGGTTGTAACCAAAGCATAAGTGCCGTTAGCACCTATTGCGGCGTTTATAATTTCTTCTTCTAATGTTATGGTGGCTTCTAATTTTTTCAAACTAAAAATTAAAGCATCGTTACCGCCTTGGTTAAATACAAGCGCCCTTGTATCAGATGTTTTGATTACAGGGTTTTCAAAGCCGTGATTATGGCTGAAAATAACCTTTCCCCCGTTTGAAACTGCCTTAATTTCACTTTCGGTTAAAACATAAAAATAGCCCTGCTTTGCCACAACATTATTTGTGTTGGCGCTTTCAAATTCAATAGGAAAATCACCCGTTCCCATTGCCGAAACAACAGTAGAAAGGGTTTCGGGTATAAGTCGGAGGCCAAG
>JAZKYB010000064.1:0-4160 GCA_045611905.1 Acutalibacteraceae bacterium
CTCCGCTATCCTGAGTAGCATAGGCCTCACCGAACATTTCGCCCACTGTTATCTCGCCCAAAATACTGCGGTTGCCCCAAAAATCGTCTTTTTGAATATGCAAATTTCCATCAAGCAAAACGGTAATATCAGATATATGCTCACCCTGACGGAAAACATATTCGCCCTTTTTATAGTTTTTAAGCCGAGCGCCAAGGCAAGAAAGCATCGATTCATTTTCGCCCTCTCCCACACCTGCAAAAAGCCGAGTCCTTTTAAGAATTGAAATATATTTCTTCATAAAAATCTCTTTTCTGTTGTAAAAACAACCGATTTGTTACAATTATTATACTATAATAAACTCACAAAATCAAGTAAGGAGAATTTTTATGATTAGAAAAATAATTAAAATAGACGAAGAAAAATGTAACGGTTGCTGTGCGTGTGCCTCTGCTTGTCACGAGGGCGCTATTGAAATGGTAAACGGCAAGGCAAAACTGACACGCGAAGACTACTGTGACGGACTTGGCGATTGTTTGCCCGCTTGTCCCACAGGCGCTATCACCTTTGAGGAAAGAGAAGCCCCCTCTTATGATCAAGAGGCGGCGCTTAAAGCAAAGCAACAAAAACAAGCTCTGCCTTGCGGTTGCCCGGGAACAAATTCAAAGGCTATTAAGCGTGAGACTTGTGGTTTGGGTAGCGTTTCAGCACCCTTTAATAGCAGGCTCCAGCAATGGCCGGTGCAGATTAAACTCGTGCCTGTAAATGCGCCATATTTTGATGGTGCAAAGTTGCTGGTTGCGGCGGACTGTACCGCTTTTGTCTATGGTAATTTCCATAACGAATTTATCTGTAACCATATCACGCTTATCGGTTGCCCGAAGTTAGATATGGTTGATTACACCGAAAAACTGACCGACATAATTGCGAATAACGATATTAAGAGCGTTACGGTTATTCGTATGGAGGTACCTTGTTGCGGTGGCATTGAGCACGCTGTAAAAAATGCTCTGCAAGCAAGCGGTAAATTCATTCCTTGGCGAGTTGTAACAATTTCAACCGATGGAAGAATTTTAGATTAAAGTAATAAGCCGATGAGGTTTTATTCCTCATCGTCGTTTCCGTATATAACCTACAAAATTAAATTTGCGTGTATAGTAATAGCGTACACTCTAACTTAGTGAGCGGTAAAAACTAAAGTTTTTTAATTATAAAGCTTGAACGCGAAGGAATATATAGTTTCACGCTTTCCCTGCCGTTTACTGCTTCGGTTTTAAAAATATAATTTTTATCAATGCGGTCATGACCCGAAAATTCGGCATCATCACTTGATAAAACTACCTGATATTCACCCTTTTCGGCGGGTATTGCATAACCTTCAAAAGATTTAAACGGGTGGAAGTTAAAAACAAAAATGCAATCACCTTTTTTATAAGATAAAATTTTATCATCTTCATGAATTAAAGAAAGTTCACCATTTTTTGAAAGAATTTTTTCTTTTTTAATAAACGAAAGCATTGCTTTATCAAAATCATTAAGACCTTGATATAAAAGTTCGTTATTATCAACAAGTGACCATTGTCTGCGGCAGTAATGATAGCTCCAACCATTGCCTTCTCGCGGGAAATCTATCCATTCAGGGTGGCCGAATTCGTTACCCATAAAGTTAAGATAACCGTCCCCTGCCAACGAAGATGTTAAAAGACGAATCATTTTATGAAGGGCAATTCCCCTGTAAATTACGGGGTCACCATTACCCTTGTTCATACCTGTGTACATATTTGCATCACACAAGCGAAACATTATGGTTTTATCGCCAACAAGTGCTTGGTCGTGCGATTCGCAATAACCTATCACCTTTTCTTTTGGGCGGCGAGAGTTAAGTTCCCACCATAAATTGCCCATATTCCAATAATCGTCAGAAATATCTTTTAAATATTTAATCCATAAATCAGGCACGCCCATTGAAAGACGGTAATCAAAACCAATACCACCATCTTTTATAGGAATACACATACCCGGCATACCCGACATATCTTCAGCAATTGAAATTGCTTTTGGGTTAATTTCGTGAATAAGGTCGTTTGCAAGGCACAAATAGGTTATAGCATCGGTGTCAGTATTCATTGAAAAATACATATCATAATTAACAAAAGCGCTGCCAAGACCGTGGTCGTGGTAAAGCATTGAAGTTACACCGTCAAACCTGAAACCGTCAAAATGAAATTCGCAAAGCCAATATTTTACATTTGAAAGTAAGAAGTGTAAAACTTCGTTTTTATCATAATTAAAAAGCTTTGTGTCCCATGCGGGATGGTTGCCCTTTGCGCCAGCGTGGAAATATTGATATTCAGTGCCGTCAAATTCATTTAAACCTTCATTGGTATTTTTAACAGCATGCGAATGCACAATATCTAAAAGCACGGCAATGCCCATCTTATGTGCTTTGTTGATAAGATATTTAAGTTCGTCAGCAGTGCCAAATCGTGATGATGGCGCAAAGAAATTCGAAACCTGATAACCAAAAGAGCCATAATAAGGATGTTCCATAACAGCCATAATTTGAATGGTGTTATAACCAAGTTTTTTAATTCTTGGCAAAATGTTATCAGCAAATTCAACATAAGTGCCAATGCCATATTTATCCTGTGCCATTCCAATGTGACATTCATAAATTAAAGGCGTTTTTGGCATTTTAAACTTGTTGTCTTCCCACAAAAATTCGTTTGTGGGCTCGTATACTTCGGCAGACCAAAGGTAAGTTACTTCATCCTGCACAACACGGGTTGCATAAGATGGCACACGGCGTAAAATTTGGCCGTTTTTTTCAACAATTGCTTGCGCTTTGCTGCCTTCTTTAAGTTCATTGCCAACAAATATTTCAAAAACACCGTTTTCTAAACGGGTCATTTGGTTTTTATAAATATCCCAACCGTTAAAATCACCTGTTAAAAACATTCGGTCGGCGGCAGGTGCCCATTCGCGGTAAACCCAACCATCATTAACTTTGTGGAAACCATAATAATTATAACCATTTGCAAAATCAATTAAAGAACCACCGTTAGCAAGCTCTTTCTTTTTAGCGTTATAATTATTAATTCGTGCAGTTAAATCGTTTTCATAAGGTGCAAGATATGGGTCAATTTTAATAATTTTGGGCATCATAAAGCAATTCCCCCTTTACATAACTTATTATAACACAAAAAAATTAACACTTCAACGAAAATTATTTGCCGAAAATTGTTGCAATACATAAAATTTGGTGATAAAATCTTATTGTAATAATTTGTGTTATAAAAATTTTGCGTTATCACAAACAGAAAATTTTTATAATACTTAATTTAGGAGTGAAATTTATGAAAAAAATTATAGCCGTTTTATTAACATTTGTGCTTGTGTTTGGCGTTTGTGCTGTTTCAGTTTCTGCAAGTGAAGCGACCGATATAAAAGCATGCCGCAACAAAACTGATTATGCTGACTATTTCTTCAGCGGTCTTAATGTTGAATATGTTATAAACTATGTTTGCGGTGCATTAATTGATGAAAATGACCCGGTATATGACAATAATACAATGACACAAACCTATGCCGCTGCTGCGGTTGATGAATTTATTGAACACCACTTTGTTTTAACTGATGAAATGTATGCCGAAGTTAAAGAAGGCCTTGGTTATGACAAAGACCGTGATGTTTATGTTCTCCCCTTCCACGGTGGTTTTGGTGGCTTTAATAAACCACGTGAATATGTAAGTTATGTAAAAAACAGTAATAATACATATTCACTTTACTATCAAACAATTGATTGGCAAGAATTACCCCAAGCAGGTTATGACCAAATTAACGCAATGGAAGATTACCCTTCTGAATTTAAATATGAAGGCAAGACATATGAAAGCACACAAGAAGGTTATTATTGTAAAAACGGTTATTTAAATAATGGTTTGGTGCACACCTTGGAAGTTAAGGATGATGTTGCTCGTTATATTTCTACTGCTGAATATACCGGTTCAAAAGTTCCGGTTGCAACTAAACCTGAAAATAAGGAAGAAACTAAAAAAGAAGAAAGCCAAAACAACAACTCAAGCGAAGCCGAAAAACCTGTTGAAACTGCACCACAAACCGTTACCAAAACCGAAGGTTTGGTTTTAGAAGCGCTTGAAAACACATTTGATAAAGGCACA
>JAZKYB010000065.1:0-2170 GCA_045611905.1 Acutalibacteraceae bacterium
AAAACTTTTCATTGATTTTGCGTTCAAAGTCCTTTCTTTCTTCTTCGTCAGGAACACCGCCATTCATATTTATAATTGCCGACACATTCAAGCCGTTGCGAATACCGTTCAAGTGGTAGTGCTGCACCTCAATTTCGGTTGCAATACTATCAAGTGCGGAAATATAGCAAGGCACGGGATAAATACTTCTGCAAGACGTTCCACGATAATAGAAAATTTGCGTTGTTTTGTTCGTCATTTTGGGGTTGAAAGCGTCATATTCAATGGGCTTGACATTATATCCGTTCCAAGAATCCGCCCAATAAATCTTTGTACCACTCTGATTTATACGGCATTTGCTAAAATCCGCCCAATATGTTTCCACTATATCACCACCACGTCCAAATATAACCTGTAAAGCGAAGCCACCGAAAAGGTGCAAGTCAAAAACACACTTACGCAATACATCTTCAAGCGTTTCATTTTGGTTGTTTACCGCTATATCACCGCCCGAAATGCCATTTCCCATTGTGAACGCTGTCTTTGCGTCTATGATTGCCTGTTGTGTTGGGCAATCCGTGTATTGTCGCCAAAGGTAGTCGGGGAAATTGTTGTTTTCTCCATACGATACCCATTCTTTATTTTTTAGTTGCTTTTCAATGAAACGTGTCTTTGTTACGTTGGCGACTGAAAGCATACTTAAATTTATTTTTTCGCTCATAACAACTTCTATAAAAAGGAGTGGGGCGATGATGGTGTTTGCCATTTCCGCCCCAAAAATGAAATTTGATTAACGTTTATAATAAGATTTGGTGCTGCCGTCAATGGCATTGCAAATTCTTTTCTAAATTTAAGCCTGTGCGGAAATTACGCACTGATTCGGGAACGCAACCTGTACACCAACGGCAAATTGTACCGCAAGTCTAAATTCTTGGTTGTCCTTTGAATACCAAAAATCAAACTTTTCTTCGTCACCTTGCAAGTCTGTACCATAGAAGAAGTTTTCAGGATTACCGGCAACGATGGTGTTTGTGTCGTCAAGACCTGAAACAGCCTTGATTTTGATGTTTGTTCCTTGATAGTATGTTTCGCCCTTGTCAAGACCTTCACCGCTATTGTGATACAAGTTCAAGGCTTGCAATTCCATCACATAAGCACGGAAATAGTCGTAACCCATAAAAATGACTGCCTTTTTAAGAACAGGGGTCGGGATTGCTTTCACTACTGCATCCACAGCGTCTTTTACCTTACCGCTTGCGTGTGTAAGTTTGTTTTCCGCCTTTGTAATACCGTCCGAAGCGTTCAAAATCTTGATAAGACCGTCTGTCCACTTCAAAGTATTATCCGCACTTTCGGTGTCGCCTTGCCATACCATCTTCTCAACACCACTTGCAACATTTTCCACAACATCTTGTGTGAAGTCCTGTTCAAATGGCAATGCCTTTTGTCCTGCCTGTACACGTACATCGTGCTGTAAAGCGGTATTCAAAAGGGTCTTTTCGCAAAAGTTCATATTCACTTTGACAAGCGGTGCGGTGATTGTACGTTGGGAAATTGTACTTGTTCCGTCTGCATTGAAACCGCACGTCATACCATCTTGAAACACAATGGAAGTGTTCAAAAGGTTCAAAGCGGTCTTTGTCTTTACACCAGTCTGCAAAGTAAACATCTTTGCGGATTCTGCACCCATAAGGGCATCTCTCAATAATGAATCGTGGTTCTGTTCCACGTATTCGGGTAATGTCGAAATAATTGCCATATTCAAATATATATTTTATATGATTCTACTTTTTACTAAAAATTTTGAACGCTTTTTCGTACTTTGTACGCTTGATATGTTCAGGAACGTCCACAATGCTTTCCGTACTCATATTTGTCCGCTGTGGTACGGGTTCAGCCAATGGCACACGTTTCAAGTCTGCAATTTCCTTTTTCAATGTGTCGTTTTCGGCTTTCAATGCGTCAATTTCTGCCAAAAGTTCTTTTATTCGCCCATCGGCACATTGAGAATTTCCCATATCTCCGTCAGGGTCTTTTTCACTTTCGCCCAAATTGCTTTCATTCTTGTTTTCATCTTCGTTTGTTGTATTTGCATTATCTTCCACCTTGCTTTCCTTATCGGGCAATTCCGCCACCTTTCCGTCCCTTACAAGGCATTTTGTTCCTTGAATGGTATATTCGCCATCAGGCA
>JAZKYB010000066.1:0-3664 GCA_045611905.1 Acutalibacteraceae bacterium
CCGTTTACTGCCGCCGAAACTGCCGACATCATTTGAATTGGGGTTACATTAAAGGTTTGACCAAATGAAGATGATGCCAATTCAACAACGCCCATATTCTCTTCTTTGTGGTAGGTAGAGCGTGATTCACCAGGAAGGTCAATCCCTGTTTTTTCCGAAAAGCCAAACGCTTTAAAATATTTTGAAAATGTGGAAATACCCACAAGCTGACCAATGGTAATAAATGCAGGGTTGCAAGAATTTGAAATTGCTTGTTGCAAGTTTTGTGTGCCGTGGCCACCATGCTTCCAACAACCATATCTTTGCCCCGCAACGCTTGTGTGTCCATTACAGAAAAAGCTGTTATTTTTATTTATTAAATTTTCTTCAATAGCAATTGATGCAGTAACAACCTTGAAAACCGAACCCGGCTCGTAAGAGTCGGAAATGGCCTTGTTTCGCCATTGGCGGTTCAAAAGTTCGTTTTTAAGTTTTGTTTTTGCTTCTTCATCAGTTTCGGCATCAACTTTATCCTGGTCTGCCTTTGATAAAGTAAATGGGTCATTGGGGTTGAAGTCACCCTTTACCGCCATTGCCAAAATTGCACCTGTGTTAACATTCATAACAACCGCTGCGCCACGTTCTGCAACCTTGTTTTGTTCAATTGCGGTTTCAAGATATTTTTCACATGTGTACTGAATATAAGAATCAAGTGTTAAAACAAGTGAATTACCCTTAATTGCCTCTTCAACCTTTTCATAGGTAAAAGGCATATCGGTACCAAGGGCATTTTTAGCGGCCACAACTCTGCCCGCAATGCCTGTAAGTTCGTTATCATAATAACTTTCAAGCCCCGAAAGACCCTGTTCATCAGAACCTACAAACCCAAGCACAACCGATGCCAAACTATCATTTGGGTAATATCTTTTTGTGGTTTCATCCAAACCAATATATTTAGTTATTTCTAAATCTTTATTATCGTTTATAAATTGGCGAACTTCATCCGCAGTTGATTTTTCAATTTTCTTTTTAACAATTACATAATACGAATTTTTGTCAGTGTTTTTATATACTGTATCGTAATCTACATCTAAAATTTCAGAAAGACCCTTTGCAATGGTAACACGCACGGTTTCGCGCTTTGCATCGTCTTTAATCTTTTTAATTCCGTTAGGGGTAATATATACAGTCCAAGCAGTCGAGCTTGTTGCTAAAACCTGCATATTGCGGTCGAAAATATCACCACGCGGCGCAGTAACAAGACTGTCATAAAGTTGTTGTTCTGATGCCTTGGTTTGATATTCTTCGCCCTTTAAAATCATAATGTTTACAAGACTTGCGCCCGAAACACCCGAAAGCGCAACTATAAGAATTAGCATCATTACAAAAATACGCCTTGCCATAATTTTACCCGGTTTTTTTGCCATTTTGCGCCTTCCCTTCCATAAATTAACTTAAAGTTATAATACCCGAATACGAGAGCCGACATTTTTCAGCTCTCGTACCCAATAATCAGTATATTAACTTTTATATATTATTTATTACTCTGCTTTAAGCAAAGTGCCGTCAGCAATTTTACAAGCATTGCTGTCATTAACCTTTATATATACAACATCGTCCTTATCCGGCTTTTTCATACCAAGTTGCATTGCTTGAACCTCAAGATTAGCATAAGAAATGCGGCGTTCAAGTTCAACCTCTAATACAGTTTTTTCGCTATCAAGTTCAGCAATAGCTGATTTAACATCGTTAATTTCGGCTTTAACCTCGTTAATTTTAAGTCGAATAGCCAAATTTGCACATACGGCTGATAGTGCAACAATAGTTGCTAAAATAACCGAAACCGCAGGAGAAAGTCGCCTTGCAGCTGCTTTGCGTCTTGCTTTCGTTTTGCGAGCAGCTTTTGGCATAACAACAATATTATTTTGCTGCTCGGCATTTTTATTTTGCTTTGGCATAAACATTTCAAAATCATAAGCCAAGCTGTCATTATAATATTTAATGTTGTTCATTGCTTTCCTCCTTAATTTTTTATTATTACCCTTAATTTTGCACTTCTGCTGCGTGGATTATTTTCAAGTTCCTCAGTTGAAGGTTCAATTGGTTTGCGTGTAAGCAAATGACCGCGCGGGGTTTTGCCACAAACACAAACAGGAATATCAGGTGGACAGGTACAACCCGTGCAATATTCCTTAAATCTAAGTTTTACCATTCTGTCTTCTAACGAATGGAAGGTTATGATAGCCAAAACGCCATCTTTTTTAAGTAAATCAAATGCAATATCAAGCACTTCGTTTAAACGGTCAAGCTCGCCATTTACGGCAATTCTTATTGCTTGAAAGCATTTTCTTGCGGGATGACCGTCACGGCGGGCCGCCGCAGGATAAGCCGATGCAATTATATCGGCAAGTTGTGTTGTGGTTTCAATTCTTGTATTTTGGCGAACGCTTACAATTTTATCGGCAATTCGCTTTGAAAACTTTTCTTCACCAAATCTAAAAAATATATCGCTTAATTCCTGTGCAGTAAAATCGTTTACAACATCTTCAGCACTTAAACCGCTTTGACTCATCCTCATATCAAGGCGGGATTCTTTATGGTAAGAAAATCCCCTTTCAGCGGTATCAAGCTGATAGGATGAAACACCTAAATCAAGCAATATGCCGTCAACCTTTTCTATCCCCTCGTTTTTGGCAACCTTGTCCATATCGGCAAAATTGCTTTTAATAACCTTTGCGGGAAGACCTAAAAGTCGTTCGGTTGCGATTTTAACAGCGTCGGGGTCTTGGTCAAGCGCCAATAATAACCCACTTTTAAGTTTTTTGGCAATTTCTTTTGAATGTCCTGCGCCACCCGCAGTTCCGTCAATATAAATACCATCGGGCTTAATGTTAAGCGAATCTATCGTTTCATTAAGCAATACTGAAATATGATTAAATTCCATAATTAGAAGTTCAACTCCTCAACAATGGAAGCAATGTTTTCGGGTGTGTATTTTTCGTTTTCCTTTGCCCAAAGTTCAGTATTCCAAATTTCAAGGTTAGAAGCCATACCTATAATATGTGCTTCCCCATCCAACAAAGAATATTCGCGAAGTCCGGCAGGAATTAAAATTCTGCCTTGACTGTCAAAACCAACAGTAAATGTACCGTCATATAAAAAACGCTTTAAATCGTTTGATTTTGTGTTAGGAAGAGTGCTGATTTGTTCCACAAGCTTGTCCCATTCGGCTTGTGAATAAACACAAAGACAACGCTTGCCGAAAATTGAACGACAAATGTAAAATTCTTCGCCCAATGCTTCGCGGAACTTTGCAGGAATGAAAACCCTGCCCTTTTTATCGATATTATGTTGGTAACCACCAAAAAGCACGGATTTTCACCTCTTTTTTCACCACTTTAATGCACTTTAATGGTTTTTAGTGACACTTTGCACCACTACAATGCCATTATAATGCCCAAATTTCAAAAAATCAAGTGTTTTTTTAAAAAAATAAAAAAAGACAAGGAAATTTTCATTCCTTGTCTTAAAAAACATATATTTTATCTAAAAATAAACTCGTTTTCTTTAAATTCGCAAACTACCCTGTCGCCTTTTTTGATGCTTCCATCCAAAATCTTTTCGCTTAAAACGTCTTCTATTTTGTTTTGAATTTCTCGCCTTAAAGGTCTTGCTCCATAAACTT
>JAZKYB010000067.1:0-3008 GCA_045611905.1 Acutalibacteraceae bacterium
TCGTTTCTACCCATTTCCCATGTGTCAACAGGGTCCATTTTGCACCACTCAAGCAAGGTTTCCAAACTTTCAATAACCTTGCCGCCGTCGTTTTTATCATCACTTGGACCCGGTGTAGCACTAGAATCATTCATAAACAAGTTGCGTTCTTCCCAACGACAATATACATAAAGAAAAATTCGTGCTACGTCACCCTTTATATTATCGTTAACTTCAACCAAAGAACCAGTATAATATAGCACGGTTTTCCCGCCGTTATCTTTAGTTTTATAACTTACACCTGAATTACGCACGTTACCCATTATTAAGTTGCCACGAGTAGAGTTAATTGTTGTATTAGTGGGGCGAAGGTGATGTGGGTCACAGCCACCATTCTTTTCCTTAAATGAAGCATGACTTTTTGGCCATACGTGTTCACGATTATATCCCGAAGACACAAAATCGCTATAAAAAAGACACGCATTAGAAGAGCCGTTATTAGCATCAGTTTTAACCCAGTGTGTTGTCAAACTGCTGTAAGAAACCGAAGTTGTCATTGTTTCATCCATAAGGTCATGCAATTCATCAAAAAGCGCGCTGTCAACTGTTGTTAAACAGTTGCTGCTGCCACCCTTTAATTTTGAAATTGCAGAATAAGCGGCATTATTGGTGCTGTAATATGACTTTGCCTGTGAGCTTAAAGATGTGCAAATTGTGTGACGAACACCCGTATTTTTAACAACTGTGCCTGTTTTTGCAAAAACTGTGATTTGCATCAATAAACAAAATACTGCAAAAACAGCTAATAATGAAATAATATTGTGCTGAATTTTCTTAAACATTTTTTACTTCCTTATATTTGCATTTTTACCCAAATATTATATCATAATTTTTCAAAAAATAAAGTGTTTATAAATAATTTTGTTGAAAAAAACAACCCTAAATGATAAAATGAAAAAGTAAAAGGAAGGTGCAAAAATGAAGAATAACTCTTGGGGCAAACTTATAAAACGATTTTTGCCATATTATAAAAAATATGTACCAACACTGATTTTTGATTTGTTTTGTGCATCGCTTACAACGGTGTGCGAAATTGTGTTGCCACTTATTGTAAGATATATAACAGGCACCGCTTTAAATGATATTGCAAAGCTTACAATTGGAAGTGTTTTAACTATTGGTGGCATTTACCTTGTGTTAAAGCTTATTGATGCCGCTGCCAATTATTATATGGCGTCAGTTGGTCACATTATGGGCACCAAAATTGAAACCGATATGCGTACCGATATGTTTGACCATTTGCAAAAACTGTCGTTTAAATATTACGACAACACAAAGGTTGGCAGTCTAATGTCCCGCATGACAAGTGACTTGTTTGACATTACTGAATTTGCCCACCACTGCCCCGAAGAACTACTTATTGCCGGCATTAAAATTATTTGTTGCTTTGCAATTTTAAGCAGCATGAACATTTGGCTTACCCTTATCATATTTGTTGCATTACCACCAATGATGTGTGTGTTAACCTTCTTTAACCGCAAAATGCGTTCGGGCTTTCGTGAATCAAGAAAACAAGTGGCCGAACTTAATTCTCAAATCGAAGATTCACTTTTAGGTATTCGTGTTGTTAAATCTTTTGCAGGCGAAGAACTTGAAAAAGAAAAGTTCCAAAAAGGCAACAAAGGGTATCTTAATATTAAATCCCGAGTTTATCATTATATGGCAGCTTTCCATTGCACCACAAGTGTTTTAGATGGCATACTTTATATTTTGGCCGTTGTTGCAGGTGCAATTTTTATTATTTATGATGGCTTAAACCCAGAAGATTTAATTGTTTTCTTAATGTATATAACCACACTTTTAAGTTCGATTCGCAAAATTGCGCAATTTGCCGAACAATTTCAACGTGGAATGACCGGTATTGAACGCTTTGGTGAAATTATGGAAACCGACCCCGATATTACCGACAAGCCCGATGCAATTGAACTTGAAAATGTTAAAGGCGATATTGAATTTAAAAATGTAACCTTTAAATATACCGAAGAAACCGATGATATACTTTCACATCTTGATTTAAAAATCCCCGCCGGCAAAAACATTGCATTGGTTGGTGAATCGGGCGGTGGTAAAACCACAATATGCTCACTTATTCCCCGCTTTTATGAAATTTTAAATGGCTCTCTAACTGTCGACGGCATTGATATTCGTGATATTAAAATCAAATCACTTCGTTCACAAATTGGCGTTGTTCAGCAAGATGTTTATCTGTTTTCGGGCAGTGTGCGTGAAAATATTGAATACGGCAAACCGGGGGCCAGCGAAGAAGAAATTATCGCTGCTGCAAAACTTGCGGGTGCAGACGAATTTATAACCACCCTTCCAAACGGGTATGACACCTATGTGGGTGAACGCGGTGTTAAACTTTCGGGCGGTCAAAAACAGCGCATAAGCATTGCACGAGTATTCCTAAAAAACCCACCCATTTTGCTTTTGGATGAAGCTACAAGTGCGCTTGACAACGAAAGCGAAAAATTGGTGCAAAAATCACTTGAAAAACTTTCACAAGGCCGCACCACACTTACAATAGCTCACCGCCTTACAACTATTAAAAACGCCGATAATATCATTGTTTTTGGCAAAAACGGTATTTTAGAAACAGGCACCCACGACGAGCTTTTGGCTAAAAACGGCACCTATGCCGAACTTTATAACACTTCGTTCAGTTAACTTTTAAAGACACCTATTAAGTTGGGGGCGTTCATAATCAGGTGGCTTTATTATTTTAGTAACAAATCGCTATTTAGTGGCACAATGTATTTGCATTAAATACTTATAAAATCACTTTTGTTCCACAAATATGACTCCAAGCATATTATGTTAAAAATATGCTTGGAGTTGTTTTTTATGGATAATAATTTCCCCGTGCCGATTTTTAGCGAAAACGACCTTGAAATTTATGAAAATTTTATAAATTCACCCGATTTTAACGCAGTGCAAACCCCAAATTTTTCTTCCTTTTTAAAATCTCT
>JAZKYB010000068.1:0-3084 GCA_045611905.1 Acutalibacteraceae bacterium
TATATTGCTCGGCTTATCGGCAGGTGCATTGTTTTGGCGGCTTGTATTGCACTTTTTCTTTTTGCACCGCAACAATTTGAAGTGATTTATGGCTTTAATTTTTTCAAAAAGTTTTCTGTGCTTCATATTTTATGGGTTATTTGGCTTTTTGATATGATACTTCAGTTCATACCAATTAAAAATCAAATTTCACTTGGCTCGCAAAAGCTTTTCAAACAACGCTTTCGTCCTATACGTGAAAAAATAAATCGAACAGCGCTTAAAAAACATATACAAACCACAACTGCTGCGGCAGGTGTGGTAATGCTTTTATGGGCATTGCTTGTTGTGGGCATTGGTTTGTTGTATTTTTTAAACATAATCGGCAAAGAAGTTTTGCTTTTGTGTTCGGTTGTTTTTTATGTTTGCGACTTAATTTGTGTTTTAATTTGGTGCCCGTTCAGGTTAATTCTTAAAAACCGTTGCTGCACAACCTGCCGAATTTTCAATTGGGACCATTTTATGATGTTTAGCCCATTGGTTTTTGCTGTTGGTTTTTTTGGTTGGTCATTGTTTGCGGTTTCACTTGTGATATTGCTTATATGGGAATTTTCTATAATAATTTATCCCGAAAGATTTTGGGAATTTTCAAACGATGCACTTAAATGTGTTAACTGTACTGATAAGCTTTGCACACAGTATTGTCAAAAGCTTAGAAAATAAACTTTGTTTTAACAGGTGGTGTTAAAATTTGGCCTTTCAAACCGTTTTTAAAGAAAACGAAACTGAATATGTAGAAAAGCGTTCGCGTTTTATTGCCACCCTTCGCCATTGCGAAACTGAAGCCGAAGCCAACAGTTTTGTAAAGGAAATGAAGGCAAAATATTGGGATGCAAGGCACAATGTTTATGCTTATTCGGTAGAGGGCGGCCGTATGTGTCGCTTTTCGGACGACGGCGAGCCACACGGCACAGCGGGTAAGCCAATGCTTGACTGTATACAAGGCAGCGGTATTACTAATATTGCGGTGGTTGTGACCCGTTATTTTGGCGGCATTTTGTTGGGTACAGGCGGTTTGGTCCGTGCATATTCAAAAGCTACACAAGATGTTTTGCAGTCGGCCGAAGTATACATTATGTTGTCAGGTGTCAGCTGCGAAATTGTTTGCGAATATTCCGACTTAACAACGCTTCAAAAACTCATCACAGACAGTGACGGCGAAATTAAAGACACCGAATATACCGATAAAATAACTGTTAAGTTTGTTTTAAAGGAAGAGTTTTATGACGGTTTTAAAGAAAAACTGCGCGAAACCTTTTCGGCACGCCTTGTTTTAGAGGAAAAAGAAAAAATTTTATTGCCTTTTTTAAAAAAATAAAGGAATTTAACATTTTTTTGCTAATATTACTATATAGGAGGCGAATAATGTGGAATGTGTAAGAATTATAACTGAAAATAATGAAAAGCAAATACTATCGTCTTATGCCACTTTAAGTGCTGAAACTAAGGGCAGAAAAAGGGAAGAGGAAAAATGCAACCTTCGTACCGATTTTCAGCGTGACAGGGACAGAATTATTCATTCAAAAGCATTCAGGCGTTTAAAACATAAAACACAGGTGTTTTTATCACCTGAATCTGACCATTACCGCACCCGCTTAACCCACACATTAGAGGTTTCTCAAATCGCCCGCACACTTGCTCGTGCTTTGCGCCTTAACGAAGATTTGACCGAGGCAATCGCCCTTGGTCATGATTTGGGTCACACACCGTTTGGACATGCAGGCGAAAGGGCACTTAACGATATAATGCCTTTTGATTTTACCCACTTTGACCAAAGCGTTCGTGTTTGTGAAGTGCTTGAAAAAGAGGGAAAAGGTCTTAATTTAACTGCCGAAGTTTTAGACGGCATTAAGCATCATACACGCGGTGAATGGGCACACACATTAGAAGGTAAATTAGTGCGCTTTGCTGACCGTATTGCATACATAAATCATGATATTGATGATGCGGTGCGTGCGGGTGTTATTTCTAATGAAGATATCCCAAAAGAAATTCGTGATAATTTGGGTTACACCAAAACACAGCGCATAACAACCCTTTTAAATTCGGTGGTTGAAAACAGCGGTGAAGATATTACAATGGATGAAAACATCTTTAAGTATTATGATGATTTGCACGAATTTTTATATAAAAATGTTTATTTAAACCCCGCTGCTAAAGCCGAAGAAAGCAAGGTTTTAGGTATTGTTGAGGGAATTTATAAAGATTTACTTTTGCACCCTAAAAAAATGGGTGAAGAATATCAAAGAATTATTGAAACCGACGGGCTTGACCGTGCAATTTGCGACTATATTGCAGGTATGACCGACCATTATGCCGTTACGGTTTATTCTAATATTTACATACCAAAGGGTTGGTCAATTTAATTTTTAAAAAATTTTAAAAGGTGGTGGGTTTATGGCAATACCAGAAGAGGTTATAAGCGAGATTAAATATAGAAACGATATTGAAACTGTTATTTCACAATATTCAAATTTAAAGCGCCGTGGCAAAAATCTTGTTGGTCTTTGTCCTTTCCACAGTGAAAAAACCCCATCCTTTACCGTTTATCCCGAAAGCGGTTCGTTTTATTGCTATGGTTGTGGTGTTGGCGGTGATGTCATCACCTTTACAGGTCTTATTGAAAACCTTGATTATATTGAATCAATAAAACTTTTGGCCGAACGCAGCAATATTCAACTTCCGCAGGATGGATATGACGATACAATGCAACGGGTGAAAAACACCGTTTATGATATTAACCGTGAAACTGCAAAGTTTTTCCACAACTATTTAATGAGCGATAGCGGCAAATGGGCGCTTGATTATTATTTAAAGCGTGGGCTGTCCATAAAAACCATAAAACATTTTGGACTTGGTGCATCGCCTGACAGTTGGGATGCCCTTATCAACCATTTGAAATCTAAGGGCTTTTCTATTGGTGATATGGTAACTGCTAATGTTGTTGGTAAAAGCGACCGTGGCAGTTATTATGACCGTTTTAGAAAGCGTTTAATGTTCCCAATTATAAACATAAGGGGCAATATTATTGGTTTTAGCGGCCGT
>JAZKYB010000069.1:0-6044 GCA_045611905.1 Acutalibacteraceae bacterium
ATTGTTGGGTCTTCTTCAGCCATACGTATAAGTGAACCGGCAATTTTTTCTTCATCGCCCTTTGCTTTGGGGTAAACCGCAACAGTAAGGTTGGGAAGTGGGAAGTCGGGTTTTTGGGCGGCAATATTGCCTTTCGCTGAAAGTGTATCACCAGTTAAAACGTTGCCAAGTTTTGCAACGGCACCAATGTCACCTGCTATGATAGCGTCGGTATCTTCTTGCTTGCCGGCTTTAAGGTACATAACCTTTGACAAGCGTTCTTCATCACCTGTGCGGCTGTTTACAAGACGGGCATCGCCCTTAACTGCGCCCGATAAAACCTTAAAGTATGAAAGTTTGCCAACAAACGGGTCAGCAATGGTTTTGAAAACCGAAATTGCGGTTTCACCGTTTTTGTCAAACGCCTTTTCTTCACCGGCTTCGTTTGTGTATTTACAATCGGCAACGGCGGGCATAATCTTCAAAAGGTTATCAACCATTAACGGCACAGCGTTACCACTTTGTTGAACACCGCTGTAAACGGGGCAAATGTCACCAGATTTAACACCGGCAGCAAGACCTGTGATAATTTCTTCGGGTGTAAATTCTTCGCCTGCGAAATATTTTTCCATCAAAGCTTCATCGGTTGTGGCAACTGCTTCTAAAAGCATGCTTCTCATATGGTCAATTTCTTCGCTAACGGGAAGGCGCATTTCTTTTATTTCAAGACCGTTGCAAGCATATGCCTTGTTTTCAATAAGGTTTATGTAGCATTTAACTTCTTCACCTTCAAGATAGGGAACAACAACAGGGCATATAATTGCGCCGTACTGACCTGCCAATGCGGACAATACGCGGTAGAAGTGAGCATGTGTAGAATCAAGTTTACCAACAAAGACTGCCACACTTTTTTTAAGGGCGCGTGCCTTTTCAAAGCATTGCTTTGCACCAACAGTAAGACCTGATTTACCGGAAATGGTAATAACTGCGCTGTCAGCAGCGGCCAATGCTTCGCTAACGCCTGCGGCGAAGTCGAAAAGACCGGGGGCGTCAATAATATTAAGTTTGGTATCGTTAATTTCTAAAGCGTAAACCGAAGTTGAAACCGATGTTTTACGTTTCTTTTCTTCCGCATCAAAGTCCATAACTGTAGTACTGTCGCTAATCTTACCTATGCGTTCGGTTGCTTTTCCGTAAAAAAGAATAGCGTCGGCGAGGGTGGTTTTACCCGAACCGCCGTGACCGAGCAAGGCAATGTTGCGAATGTGTGTTTCAGAATACTGTTTCAATTTGATGCACTCCTTTGGGGTTTGTGTTATATTAGTGATTATAGCACAGTTTTTTAGCAAATACAACCAATAATTTTTAAAAGTGTGGAAAAAAATTATTTATTTTCAATAAATTTCGGCATTTTGCAGTAAACAGTGTGCAAACTTTTATACAAAATAATAGTTTATGAAATTTAAAGTTACAAATTGTAATTTAAAATAGTTAAAATTATCCAAATTCGTTACAAAGTTGAAACTATTTGTAACTGAATTGTTTTTGTAATTTTAAAGGTGTTTGTATATAATTATATTATCGATTAAAAGGGAGGCAGTAATATGTTTAAAAAAGTTTTAGCATCAGTTTTACTTATCACAGTTGTATTACTGTCTTTTTGCAGTTTTGCACCTGTTAAAGCCGATGTTACCGAAACTGAAGTTATGGATAACGAAAAGGTGCTTGAATCACGCTTTTTAAATATGTTAAACCACAACTTTGTTTACAGTGAAGCTTTTTATAACGATGAAGATTTGGTAAACGATTCAGCCCTTGCACTTTTGGACCTTGTGAACGACGGCTTTGTTGAAGAAGCATATCTTAAAGATTATATCTTTAATATGTACGGCAAAATTTATGACGATTTTTCCGAATATAACGCACAAGCGCCTAAAAAAGATGGTTATTTTTATATAATCCCTCGTGGTTATGACCTTTATGAACACACCATCGCTTCGGTTACTGAAAACGAAGATGGCAGTTATCTTGTAATTACCAATGTTATTATTGATTATCACTTCGGTGAAAAGGTTGAAGCAGTAAGCACAACACTTTTCTTACCAAATGAAGAATCACAATTTGGTTTTAACATTCTTTTCAGTGATTTGGCTTATCCGCTTGAATTTGCAATGGCACTTTAATTTTAAATTACCACCCGACCGAAAGGTCGGGTTTTTTAATTGCAAAATTTATATATGTGTGTTAAAATGAATTCGTTAGGGGGTATTTTATGACTACCGATGTAATTATAATAGGTGGCGGTGCGGCAGGGCTTTTGTCGGCTGTTTATCTTAAAAAACAAAACCCACAGCTTAATATAAGAATTTTAGAAGCGTTACCGCGTGTTGCTAAAAAGCTTTTACTTACAGGTAACGGCAGGTGCAATATATCTAATAAAAACATTAACCTTTCCCGCTATCATGGGGATAATGTTTCTTTTGCTGAATACGCCCTTAATAAATATGATTTGAAATTCACCCAAAGTTTTTTTGAAACCATTGGGGTCGATTTTGCTTTCGAAGGCGACAAGGCGTTTCCCGCATCATTTCAGGCGGGTTCGGTTGTGGACTGTCTTCGTTTTGCGGCCGAAGAATTGGGCGTTTTAATACATACCGACACACAGGTTACAAACATTCAAGTTTTAAAGGATAAATATCGCATTTGGGCCGATAAATTAAGTTTTGTTTGTGACAGCGTTATTGTTGCGGCAGGGCTTTATTCGGGTGGTTACAAGTGCGGAAGCGACGGCAGTATGTTTGAACTTTTAAAAAAGTCGGGCTTTAAAACTGTTAAAACCACACCCGCTATTGTTCAGCTTAAAACTGAAAACGAAATTACAAAGCAGTTAAAGGGAATTAAGGTTGATGCTAATGTCACTTTAAAATGTGGCGAAAAGGTTGTAAGGCAAGACTTTGGTGAAGTTCTGTTTTGCGATTATGGTTTATCGGGCCCACCTGTTATGCAAATTTCACGAGAAGTGCCCCGTAATAAAAATTCTATGACCTTGTCCCTTGATATTATGCCTGGAATTTCGCTTGAAGATTTAAAGGCACAAATTAAGAAACGAACAGAAAATTTAAAGTTAAGACCACTTGAAGAATTTTTTACGGGAATGCTTCAAAAACGTGTTGGTCAGGTGATTTTAAAGCAGTGCGGTTTAAAACTTTCGGATAAATCTGCGGTGATTGATGATAATTTAATTGACCGCATTGCAAGAATGATTAAAGCGTTTGATTTTAAGGTGCTTGACACCACCGGTTTTGTAAATTCACAGGTGACTGCGGGCGGCATTTCAACTGATGAATTTTTTGACAAAACAATGGAAAGTAAAACCTATAAAAACTTTTATGCCATTGGCGAAATTTTAGATATTGACGGCGACTGTGGCGGCTTTAATTTACAATGGGCGTGGAGCAGTGCTTTCTGCGCTTCGGATGATATTTTAAGGAATAAATAATGCTTTTAATAAATAATGTTAACCTACCGCTTGAAACCGATTTTTTACATTTAAAGTCAGTAATGGAAGGGTATTTAAAAACACCTTTAAAATCGGCGGCGCTTTATAAAAAATCGGTTGATGCAAGAAAAAAAGATAATGTGCATTTTTGTTGTTCGGTGCTTGTTGAGGCAAATAATGAGCAAGTTATTTTACGCAAAAATAAAAATGCGACAGTTTATGTTGAAAAAGAATATGAAAACCCTGTGTTTTCAGGTGAAATTAAGCACCGCCCCGTTGTTGTTGGCTTTGGCCCTGCGGGTATGTTTGCGGCGCTCATTTTGGCACGTGCAGGGCTTAAACCCGTTGTGCTTGAACGCGGACAAGATGCCGACACACGCAAAAAAGATGTCGATGCTTTTTTAAACGGCGGCGACTTAAAGCCAAACAGCAATGTTCAATTTGGTGAAGGTGGTGCGGGCACTTTTTCTGACGGCAAGCTAAACACCGGCATTAAGGATGTTCGTTGCCGTGCCGTGCTTAAAACCTTTGCAGAGTTTGGTGCGGGGGATAAAATTTTAATTGAAGCCAAACCACATATTGGCACCGATGTTTTAATAGATGTTGTTAAAAATATTCGCCGCGAGATTGTTTCGCTTGGTGGTGAAGTTTGCTTTGGCGCAAAACTTCAAAAAATCAACACTAAAAACGGCGAAATTGTTTCGGTTGTGGCAGGGGACAGTGAAATCCTTTGCGACAAGGTTATTTTAGCCACAGGACATTCCGCCCGTGACGTATTTTCGCTTTTAAAGGAAATGGGTGTTGAAATGGCGCAAAAGCCATTTTCAATGGGCGTTAGAATTGAACACAGGCAAGAAGATATAAACAAGGCGCTTTATGGTGAATTTTATAATCACCCCGCATTAAAGGCCGCTGACTATAAAATGGCGGTGCATTTAAGTAATGGCAGGGGAGTATATACATTTTGTATGTGCCCCGGTGGTGAGGTTATAAATTCTTCTTCCGAACAAGGCGGAGTGGCGGTAAACGGTATGAGTTACAGCCGTCGTGACGGCGAAAATGCAAATTCGGCATTGCTTGTCAATGTAAACCCCGAAGATTTGCAAAGTGACGATATTATGGCGGGCTGTTATTTGCAACAAAAGGTAGAAAAAGCGGCTTATAATATTAAAAACGGCGCCGTGCCGATTACTACGGTCGGGCAACTTGTGTTTTTTGAAAAAGCCGAAATTGGTGCGGTTAAGCCCACTGTTAAACCTCAGTATGTTTTTGCCGATTTTGAAGATATTTTCCCACCATTTATAATCGACAGTTTAAGGGAAGCGTTACCCCTTTTTGATAAAAAAATCAAGGGTTTTGCAAAAAAGGATGCAATTCTTACCGCACCCGAAACCCGAAGCTCTTCACCTGTGCGTGTGTTAAGGGATGAAAATTATCATTCATTGTCCCTTGTTGGTCTTTACCCTTGCGGTGAAGGTGCAGGTTATGCAGGCGGCATTATGTCTGCCGCAGTTGACGGTATGCGCGTTGCTGAACAAGTCATTAAAGATTTATAAATAAATTTAGCAGTGAAAACCTGTCAAAAATAAAGTGCCATTGGCTTTCAGTGTGGGTGGCAGCTTTGTCGGTTTTTTTACAGGGCAAAAAAATTAAATAATTATTGGTTTTTAAATCAAAAAAGCTTATGCCTTTCAGTGCCTTAATTACTGAAAGGCAGTTTTTTATTTCGCCATTGCCTTTAATTATAATTCCATCGTTAAAGCCAATATTTAAAAGGTCAGAATAATTAGAAAGCGAAATAAGCAAAATTATATAAAGTTTTTTGTTAATTAAAACATTTGGACATCTGTTAACTGCAAATTTAAAGTTTGGTTTTATGGCTGATATGCAAGAAAGCACATTTATGCTTAAAAGGTTTATTGCCGTTATATTATGCTGTGTTTTAAATAAAAAACCTTCGGCAAGTTCAATTTTTCTTAAATTTTTTATGTGCTTTGGTTTTAAGCCTTGTTTTGCAATTGAAAAAGATGTGTAAATTCTTAAATTTTTTAAATAGCGTTCAAAACTGTTTGGCAATATTATCAAATAATTAACCCCCGATACCTATGGTTATTATGCCAAATTATCTAAATTTTAAAAAATGTGTTAAAAAATAAACAAAGCACTTGAAATAATGATATAAATATTGTAAAATATATAAGTAAAAATATTAGGAGGTATATTCCAATGGTTAAAGTTGCAATTAATGGTTTCGGCCGTATCGGTCGTCTCGCATTCCGTCAAATGTTTGGCGCTGAAGGTTATGATGTAGTAGCTATCAACGACCTTACAAAGCCCTCAATGCTCGCAAATCTTTTAAAGTATGACACCGCTCAAGGTGGTTACTGTGGTTACATCGGTGAAAATCTTCACACTGTAGCTGCTGATGATGAAGCTGGCACTATCACTGTTGACGGCAAAACTCTCAAAATCTATGCAGAAAAGGACGCTAAGGATCTTCCTTGGGGAGATCTCGGTATCGACGTAGTTCTCGAATGCACAGGTTTCTACTGCTCAAAAGAAAAGT
>JAZKYB010000070.1:0-22789 GCA_045611905.1 Acutalibacteraceae bacterium
TTTTAAAAAGATTTTGTCGCCTTGCCACAAGGGTAAAGAATAAACATCTTTAATATCAACCCATTCAAGATTGCCTTCATCACAGTCAATTAAATCACCCGAAAAATCGTTTGAATAAAACAAATGGATATATTCGGTTGGCCATTTATCGGACACAAAGGTTAAAATGCCGCGATATTCAAGGTTTTGAAGTTTAAGCCCGGTTTCTTCAAATGCTTCTCTTAAAACACATTCTTCGGGGGTTTCGCCGTCTTCAAACTTGCCGCCAATGCCAATCCATTTATCTTGGTTTAGGTCATTAACCTTTTTAACACGGTGAAGCATTAAATATTTACCGTCTTTTTCAATATAGCAAAGGGTTGTGTTTATCATCAGCTATCACCATTTACAAGGTCGGATGGTTCGTGTACATAATCTTTAATAAAGAATATTTCGGTGTCGATATTTTCTTGGTCAAAAATGCAGTTATACTGAATTTTTTCATATTCCTTAATAATATCGGTATATGGTGAAACATCGCTCCATTTATAATAGTTTCCTTGGTTATCAATATAACCTGCGGTGTTTATAACGGGTAAAACTTCGCTCAACTTTAAGAGATATTTATTATATTCGGTAAGTTCAAGCCCTGCTGTTTCCAAAACTAAGGATGAAAGATAGTTAACGCTTAACCTTTCAATAGTTTTTTCTTCAATATCAAAGTTGGCCCAAATATAAAAAGGTGTGGTGTAACGCTTTTGTTCTTGTTCAATGGTAAGGTCAGAAAGGTTTTTCACACCCAAAACTTCGGCAATAAATTCGGTTTCGACATTGGGCTGATGGTCACCAAACATACAAATAACGGTTGGTTGCTTAACATCTTCAAAATATTCAACAAGATTTTTAAATGCGGTATCACTAGCCCTTACAAGTGATAAATATTTGTTTGCTTTGTTGTATGCCTTGGTAGTAGAAGTTGCTTGAATAGATTCGTTAAAGTTTACACAGCTTGTGGCATAGCCGCCGTGGTTTTGCATTGTAACATTAAACGCAAAATATGGCTTAGATTTATCACGCTTTTTATAGTTTTCAATTATAACATCATAATTATAATCGTCACTGATATATTGACGAAGAAGCATATTAGAACCGGGGTATTGTTCATCCACAAGTTCCTGTAAATAGTTTGCATTGTTGCCGCTTGCAAGGTAACTGTCCCAAATAGACATATTGAAAATATCTTCAAAAGCGGTGAAGGCATTAAAGCCAAAGTTACTGTAAACTGAAGGTCGGTTCCAACCGCTTGCAAGGTATGGGTGGAATGCCCAAGAAGAATAATTTTGTGCTTCTAAGGTTGAAACAAGGGATGCCATTGGATTTTTAACATAAAGCATATAAGCATTACTGCCTGACGGCAAGAAGTGGGTTGAGTGACCTGTTAAAAATTCAAATTCAGTATTAGAGGTGCCTGCACCGATTACCGGAACATGGAGGTTACCTTTAATTGTGTTTTTGGTTAAGCTGTTTAAAAACGGCATATATTCAAGGTTGGTTTCAAGGTTGCCAAGAACGCTTAAATCTGAAAGAGATTCGTTCATAATGCAAATAATATTTGGCTTAACCTTTTCGTCTTCGGCATTTTCGTTTTTATCAACAGTTTGGTTTATATAATCTTTAATTTTATCCGGGTCATAATCGTTTGGCTCTGACATAAATAAATATCTTGTGTTAACAACAAAGTTATAAACAAAGCCATAATTTTTATAACCTCTGGCTTGGTTCCAAAAGTCCGGCTTAACGCCTAAGTCGGTAAAAATACTTGTACCGTAAAATAAAATTATAATAACAGCAGAAAATGTTGCCGTAAACGAGCGTGAAACGATTTTAGTTACAAGAGAAAATTTGGGGGTGCGCATTTTTAGTGTGATTATTGACAAAATCACAAACAATAATATAGCGGTAATAAGCTTATAGCTTGGAGCAAAGTTATAAGTGTTTGCAACACCGGCGGCTGTGCCCACGCTTAAAAAGTCCATTGGTTGAAAGGGTGTGCCGCGAAAATCCATTACATAACTGTGGGCAATTGCAAGTCCGAAAAACAATGTGTTAAGCGAAAGATAGGTGATTTTAAAGCTGCCTGAAATAGCAAATAAAGCAAAATATAAAACCAATAAAACGCCATAGTTACCCAAAACACCGAGAGAAGTCATATCAAATATAAACTTGTTATTTAAACATTCGGTAATTGTCATTGTTGCAAATGGCATTAAAAGAAGCAAAACAAAGCTTGTAATTTGGTGGGTGAGCTCGTGCTTAATTTTTATGTTAAATGCTGTTACCGCAGCAATTACAAAAGGTAGGGTTAAATCAAGTGCCATAAGTATCCAACGGCTTTGTATATTAAGGGAATTAAATGCGTCTATTCTTAATATAGTTAATAATAAGCCGGCAAGGCAAAGTGCACAGGCAACAATCTTTAAGGGCTTTGTTGTTGAAATTTCAAAGTTATTTTTAAAATAATTGGGTAAATCGGTTTTTAAAAAGTAGGGAAGCGTGTTGTTAAAAAAACTTTTTACCTTTTCTTTGATAATATTTATATTCATTAAATATACGGTCCTTTCAAGAGAGCATATATATTTTGGCATATTGATAATGATATTATAACATAATCAAAGCAAAATAACAACAATTTTGTGGCTTTAAGTGGCAAAACAAGCGGAATGTATGTGAAAATACACTAACACTTCACTTCTTTAATTAGATAAAGTGCACAAACTTTAAAAAAATGCTAAAAAACACTTTACAACTTCATCGAAGTGAAGTATAATAACAACATCGACACAGCGCATTGGAGGAAAAATTGTATGAAAGTCCACCGAAACTAAATAAGGAAATTTTATTTTTTTAACGGCTCACTTTACTAAACTAAATCGCTAAATTCCTAAAGTGCGCAAAACAAACAAAACATTAAAACAAAACATAATTTTAAAGGAGAAATTAAAAATGAAAAAACTTATTGCTTTACTTATGACACTTGCACTTCTCGTTGCTTGCTTCGCTGGTTGCGGCGCAAAAGAAGCTAAAAAAGAAACCATCGTTGTTGGTTATACTGAATATGCACCTATGAACTATGTTGAAGACGGTGAATTAATCGGCTTCGATACCGAACTTGCAAAAGCTGTTTTCGAAAACCTTGGCTATGATGTTTATTTCCAACTTATTGAATGGGATAACAAATACACCGATTTAGATTCCAACACAATCGACTGCGTATGGAATGGCTTTACCGCTAACACCAAAGATGATGACGGCGTTGCTCGTGCAGACAAGGTTGACTTCTCTTACAACTATATGGAAAACCGTCAAGTAATCGTTGCTAAGAAAGACAGTGGCATTACAAAAGCAGCTGACTTAAAGGGCAAGACCGCTGCTGTTGAAGATGGTTCAGCAGGTGCTGAATATGCAGGCAGCTTCGAAGGCGTAACTGTTAAGAACTGCACAAAGCAAACAGACTGCCTTATGGAAGTATCTTCTTTAACTGCTGACTTTGCTGTTTTAGATGCTCAACTTGCTAAGAGCTACTGCGGCAAGGGCAACTATGCTAACCTTGAAATCATCGACGGTCTTTCTTCTGATGTTGAATATTATGCTATCGGCTTCAAGAAGGGCAGCGAACTTACCGCTAAAGTAAATGCTGAACTTGTTAAGCTTGCAGAAGATGGCACCATCAAGAAGCTTGCTGAAAAGTATGAAGTACTTAACACAACAATTCTTGACTATGCTGACCAAGTAAAATAATTAAATAAATTACTTCGGAGATATATAATGACCTTTTTACAAGTAACCCTATTTCTTTTAGAAGGCTTTAAATTATCTTTGCTAATCTTTGCGGTGACGCTGCTTTGCGGCGCACCGCTTGGTTTGCCTATAGCCTTTTGTTCGATGAGCAAATTTAAACCACTAAAATACATAACAAAGGTGTTTGTTTGGATAGTTCGCGGTATACCGCTTATGCTTCAAATTTTCATCTTTTATTATGCGCCCGGTTTAATTTTTAATTTGCCGATTTCCCGCAATATCAACCTGTTTTTTATACAAAATTACGGCATTGAAAACATGGGTATGATTATACCCGTATTGGTTGCTTTTGCAATTAACTATGCTTGTTATTTTTCGGAAATTTACCGTGGTGGTATTGAAAGCATTTCACAAGGACAATATGAAGCCGGATATGTTTTGGGTCTTACTAAATCACAGGTGTTTAGAAAGATTGTTTTAAAACAGGTGGTAAAGCGCATTGTTCCGCCCATGTCCAACGAAATTATTACACTTATTAAAGATACAGCACTTGCTAACTGTATAATGCTTCCCGAAATTATTATGAAAGCAGGTCAACTTGCAAGTCGCGATGCACTTGTTTGGCCACTTTTCTATACGGGTGTATTTTATTTAATTTTTGTTGGTATTTTAACTATTGTGCTTGGCAAGGTTGAGAAAAAGCTCGACTATTTCAAAAGTTAAGGAGGAACTGATATGTCTTTTTTGGAAATTAAAAATATTAAAAAAAGCTTTGGTAAGTACGAAGTTTTAAAAGATATCAGTTTTTCTTTGGAAAAGGGCGAGGTTTTATCTATCATCGGTTCTTCGGGCAGTGGTAAAACAACATTGCTTCGTTGTATAAATTTTTTGGAATTTTCTGAAGAGGGAACTATTTCGGTTGATGGAAACATAATTTATGATGGTGGAAGTCTTCGTAAATACAGTGACGATGAAATTCGTGAAAACCGTTTGCATTTTGGCATGGTTTTTCAGTCTTTTAATTTGTTTCCGCAATATACTGTTTTGGAAAATGTTACATTGGCACCAAAGCTTTTAAAACGTGGCACACCCGAAGAAATTGAAAAAAAGGCAAGAAAGCTTATTGAAAAGGTTGGTCTTACCGAAAAGGTTGATTTTTATCCATGTCAATTGTCGGGCGGTCAGCAACAGCGTGTGGCAATTGCAAGGGCACTTGCTTTAAACCCGCAAATTCTTTGCTTTGACGAACCCACCTCTGCTTTGGACCCCGAACTTACAGGTGAAGTTTTAAAGGTTATTAAAGGCCTTAAAGGTAAAGACAGTACAATGATTATCGTAACACACGAAATGGATTTTGCAAAAAATGTTTCGGACAAGGTAATCTTTATGGCTGATGGTGTTATTGAAGAAATGGGAACACCTGAAGAAGTTTTTGATAACCCAAAATCAGAAAAAACAAGAAGTTTCTTAAATAAATCAAACGAAATATGAGGTGATTTTAATGGCTCCTGAAAAAATAACCAATAATATGGTAGATGGGCTTTTTGAACTTTTGGCATCAATTGATAATGCACAGGATATGGAATTGTTGTTTGCTGACCTTTGCACAAAAAACGAAATTGAACAAATGACACAGCGTTTAGTTGCTGCAAAGCTTTTACTTCAGGGCAAAACCTATAATCAGGTAATCGAAGCCACCGACATTTCATCTGCAACCTTAAGCCGTGTATCAAATGCGGTTAAATACGGCAAGGGATATAAGGAATTTATAAAATAAATAAAAATCCGTCAGTTTTTACTGACGGATTTTTTTATTTAAGTTCAATAATTACACCAATGGTTCCACGCTTGCCACCGGTTGCTCGGTGTGAGTGAAGTGTGTCGCAGTTGCATTGGGTACATATATCTGCAATGTCTATATTATCTTCTTTAATGCCGCTTTTTAAAAGAATTTGTTTATTTGCTTCAACCATATCAAGCATAAATTTACCATTATCTTTAATTTTGAAAATTTTATCTAAATTAAGATATGAAAGCTTTTTAAATTCGTTGTAAACAGGGGTGTCAACTTCATAACAGCAACTGTGGATGCAAGGCCCAATACAAGCAATAATATCGGCAGGGTTGCAGTTGAATTCTTGCTTCATTTTTTCAATTGTTACCTTGCCTATTTCCTGCACTGTGCCACGCCAACCCGAATGCGAGGCGGCGATTACTTTTTTAACAGGGTCACAAAAAATCAGCGGTGTGCAATCGGCATATTGTGTTACAAGTGCAACACCCGATTGGTTTGTGATTAGACCGTCAATATCTTGAAAGGATTCTTTAGTGTATCCTGTACCGCAATGGCTTTTATTAACAACTTTAACATTATTTGTATGGGTTTGTCGGCTTAAAACCAAATGTGAAGTGTCAATGCCAACGCAGTTACATAAAATTTCGTAATTTTTTATTACATTTTCACGGCTGTCACCGGTATAAAAGCCCATATTCATTTCGCCATATGGTGCAGGGCTTACGCCACCTTTTTTGGTTGAAAAAATATGGCGAACAATACCTGTTTTTAAAAGCTTTGGAAATGTTAAATAAACGACATCGCCGTTTTTACAAATATTTAAATTGTTCGATTTCATCACATTGTTCCTTATTTGTAATGCCTTCATAAAGCAAATTTAGATTATAAAGTATTTTTTGTTTTGCTTGTGGCGAAAACCTTTTTTCAATTTCACACAGGGCCAAGTTCATCATTGGTGGGCGGTTTGACGAGTGTGAATCGGTCGCGATGAAGGTTACTATGCCTTTTTCAAAAAGCTTTTTAATTATGCGGTTGTAAGTTTTTTCAAAAAATGAAGCGCAATTAACCTGTGTTAAAATTTTGTTTTCCTTTATAAACTTTAAAAAAACCTTAAAACCCTTGGCTTTATGATAGCGTTCAATATGAGGGATAATTGGAATAAAACCCAAATCGTTTTTTAAATATAAAATTTCGTCCATAAAAATTTTATCAATAAAAAAGGGGTTGGGTTCAATTAAAATATAATTGCTGTTATTTATTGTGAAATCCTTAATATATTCGCTTTTGGAAATTCCACGAAAATAGAAAAGTTCGCAGCCAATTAAAATTTCGGGCATATCTTTTGTTTTGGCTTTTTGCAACTTCCCAAAGCCGGACAAAACCCTTGTTTTAAATTCATCAATAGTGTCGCTGTCGGGATAAAAATGTGGGGTGGCGACAACATTTGTAATACCTTGAGAATGCATCATATTTAAAAGTTCTAAAGAAATTTTAACGGTTTTTGCACCATCGTCACAATTGGGTAAAATGTGAGTGTGTAAATCAAGAAGCATTTAAATTGTCACCTCCAAATTTTGTATTAAAAAACGGGAGAACAATCCTCCCGTTTTTGTTTAATAATAGGTCTTTCCGCTTTTGTAATAGCTGTATTTGCTTTTATAATATCCCTTGGGTCTTGGGTCGGCGCCATTGATAATAACACCGTCAACTTTTACGCCCAAAACTTCAAGTGCTTTAACTGCCTTTTTATATGCATCATGTGTGGTGTTTGCAGCACGCAAAACCAAAACGAATGCATCAACCTTTTGTGCAATAACCAAAGCGTCAGATACAGGGTTAATTGGGGGAGTGTCTATTATAATATAGTCATATTCTTCGCTAAGTTCTTTTAAAATTTCATCAAATTTAGTGGTGTTTAAAAGTTCAGTCGATTTAATAGGAAGTGTATTACATGTTAATACATCTAAATAATCGTTATGCTTATGAATGGCTTTCTTAATTGTGACTTTTTCAAGAATAACATCCAAAATGCCAACGTTATTTTCAATTTTAAGCTTTTTGTGAATTGCGGGTTTGTGAACATCACAGTCAATAATTAAAACGCGTTTTTCAAGCTGAGCAATAGTAATAGCAACATTGATAGATGTTGTAGACTTACCTTCAGCAGCATTTGGGCTTGAAATTGCTAAAACCTTAGCGCCTTTTTTTGCCATAAGGTTTATTATATTTGTGCGGGTGTTTTTATAAGATTCCACAATGGCAAAAGTTATCTTTTGACGAATATCAGCCATTACTATTTTTTCATTTGTTGGTTTGTTAGCCATTTTTTAATACCCCCTTAATCTTTATTTTTGTAATAAGATTTTTTGTTGCTTTTGGTGGCAAAATCGGGGATATTGCCAAGAACAGGAACTTCATAATGAGCCGAAAAATCATCATCTGATTTAATAGTAACATTTAAAATGAAAATTAAAAAAGCAATTGCATAGCACAATAAGCCGCCTAAAACAAAGCCCATAACGGTTGTTTTCATGGTTTGTGGGGCGGTTTTATATGCACCGCTTGCGGGGGCTGTGACATAAATACGAGTTCCTTCAATTAAAGAAGCCACGTATTCTGAAGCTGCCTTTAAAAAAGCATTGGTGACTGCGGGCACATCTTCTTTTGAAGAAAGCACGAAATAAATGTCTAATACAAGCGAATGCTCTTCAGGGTCGGAAAGGCGCATAGCTCCCATAAGCTGACCTGCAGTGTATTTATTATTAAATTGTTTAGCCACAGTTTCGTAGATATCGGGGCTTGCAAGAAGTTTTTTAATAGTTGGCATAAGATTAACTGAAGCAGCAATTTGTGAATTTTCAACGGGCTTACCGTCTTCATCAGTTATGAGGCCACCATTGGTTACTAAAATAGAACCGCTTGAAGCATATTTTTCATCGGTAAATTTTTCGCAATAAACAAATGCGCCGGCTGCACAAATTATTGCAGAAAGTATTATTAAAAGTAAGTTTTTAAAAAGTAAATCGAGTAAATCTTTTACAGAAATATTAGTCAATTTATACACCCTTTATTTTAATGTGAAATTATGCCAGTATGATAAAGAACATTATACAATATTCCTATTTAAAAAGCAATATGTAATTTTTAATATTCTAATATTTGTGTATAGGAATCAAAAATTTCGTTATAGTTTTTATACGCGTTTTTATAAACTTCAATAATATATGCACCGTTATACCCTTTTGATGATAAAAACGAGAAAAAATCTTTAAAATTAAAGCCACCTTTTAAAGGTAACAAACAATCGCCTGCAAGTGAATGGTCGCTTATGTGGCAATGTTTAATATGGGGATAAAATTCTTCCACAATTTCAAATGGGTTATAACCCGAACGAACGGCTTGTTTGATATCAAAACAAAATTGTGCATCATCGCCCAAAATATTACACATTGACCTTAAAAATTCGCGGTCACGGGCACGGAAATTTGCAACATTTTCTTGCAAAACAAACACACCATTTTGCTTTGTTCTTTCGTTTAAAATCATATAGCGTTCGCAATATTCTTCGTCAGATAAAAGAAAATTGTTTTTGCCGCCGTGCATAATAATGTATTTTGCACCAAGTTCTGCCGCAATTTCAGAATAACGGGCAAATTTATCAACACCCTCATAAAAACGGCGTTTATATTCTGAAAAAAGTAAAAAAGATTCTGCCAACGAACAGGTTGGATGAATAGATGGTATGGTAATGCCATATTCATCTTTTATATCACAAAGCATATCAATAAAAGCGGGTTTAAGTTCGTTTTCGCAGTTGAAGAAGATTTCGGAATTTTTAATGCCCGCTTTGCCGATTTTTGCAAGCGCAAGTTCGGTTTCAAGCGGATAAAACGAAGCGGTTGAAACGCCAATATTCATAAAAATCATTCTCCTTTAGGGGTGATATAAACGGTTTTATTTGTGGTGTAAATAACCATACCCGCTTTTGCACCGTTTGGTTTTTTAACATACTTAACAGGGGTATAGTCAACCGGCACTTGTGCAGAGTCTGTTGCCTTCGAGTTAAGAGCTGCAAGTGTGGCCGCTTGTAAAATGGTTTCATCACTTACTTCATTACCGCCACAAAAAACAACAACGTGACTGCCCGGAATATTTTTTGTGTGAAACCACAAATCGTTTTTATTTGCCAAAACGGTTGTTAAATAATCGTTTTGTTTATTGTTTTTGCCAACTAAAATTTTATAACCTTCAATTGATGTATATTCCCTTAATTCGGGTTTTGATTTTTGTTTTTTGCGGTTTGCGGTTTGCTTAATATAACCCGCATCGGCAAGTTCTTCACGAATTTCTGCAATGTCGGATAAATCTTTACAACGTGAAATGCTTTCTAAAACAGAATCAAAATAAATTATTTCATCATAATCTTTTTCGGTAAGTTTTTTAAGGGTTTCTTCGGCGGTATAGGTTTTTTTATAATCCTTAAAATATTTGTTTGCATTTGCCGTTGGGGAAAGGGCGGGATTAAGCGGAATGCGAATATTTTTTAGTTCTTCATCATAATAGTTTGGCACTTCGGCAAAGGGGGCACCTTGCGATATGAGATGCAAATTCGCCTTAATAAGTTCGCCAAAAATCCTTAAATTTTCGCGGTTTTCACATTTCTTCAAATCTTCAAGCCGAATGGCAAGTTTGCGCTGGGTACGGGCTTTTAAATTTGTGACAAGCTTTATAATGTCACGTGCATTTTGGTTAATGCGGTTTGTGATATCACGCGCGGTATAAAATTCGTCCAAAAGAGTGCTATAGCTTTCAAAGGTTGCGTTTTTATAACTGTCACCGTATTGGAAAATTTTAGTAAAGCTATAGTCCATTGGTGTACCATTTGGCTTTAAAATCAAAGTGGGTACACCGCCGTTTTTAAGTGCAGTTATAACCGCAAAAAGATTATTTTTTTCTTCAATTTCACGGCATAACAGTGGGGAAAAACCATCAATTGTTTGCAGTAAAGAAGCGGTTTTAAGCCGGTTTTCAATTTCTTTTAATTCACACGCCAATGGGTTTAACTTTTCTTGCTTATGGGGCAATGAATAGGTAGCACCCGGCAAAAGTAAGCGAGAAGAACTTTCAATATCGCTGCGGCGAAGACAGTCAATAATTTTGCTGTGTTCGTCGGTTAAAATTAGGTTTGCATTTTGAGATAAAAGTTCACATATTAGATGAAGTTCGCAAATATCGCCCATTTCGTTCATACTTGAAAATGTGAAAATTACTGCTCGTTCAAGGTCGGGTTGGGTTATAGATATAAGACGACCGTTTAAAAGATGCTTTCGCATAAGCATACAAAACATAGGGGGCTTGTCAGGGTTTTCAAATTTGTTTTCGGTAAATTGCACCCTGGCACTGCCTGATTTTATATTAAAAAGAAGCCGTTTTACGAAGCCCTTTTTGCGCAACAAAAAGACCAGTTCCTCTTTCGAGGGCTGGTAAATTTTATCTATATGGCAGTCAATTGCAGAAGACAATTCTTTGATGACACAATTTAAAAAGGCACCGTCAAATGGCATAAGATTACTCCGTTAAAGTTTTAGCAATATAATCACACGCTGAAGAAAGCTTTAAAAATTCGGGCTTTCTTTCGGCAATGTTTTCAAGGGCTTTTGTTTCTGATAAAAGCCGTTTTTGTTGTTTTTTAATATAGTTTAAACTGTTTTCGTTGTCGGGTTTTATGTTGCCTATGTAATAAAAACCGTATGGGTATGTGTTTTCGTGGTTTGAAAATTTTACAACCATAACCGAATAAAGTTTTTGGTTTTCAAAAACCACCGTTTCACTCATAATTTCAAAGCCGTTTTCACACAAAAATTCACGCAAAATTTCACCCGAAGTGGTGGGCTGTAAAATAAAGGTTAAATCTTTATCCTTTGCAAAATCACATCGGTCAATAATGCCCGAAATCACATTGCCGCCCATACCTGCAATAATAATGGTATCAACTTCTTGCCGGCTAATACCCGAAAGCCCATCACAAAGGCGAAGTTCAATGCCGTTGGCATTAAGTTTTTTAATGTTTTTTTGTGCTGTAATAAGCGGTTTAGGGTTTAAATCGGCAGCTATTACGCTTTTTGCAAGGTTATTAAGTCGTAAATATATTGGCAAATAGCCGTGGTCTGTACCAATATCACAAACCCTTGTGTCGTTTGGCACAAGGGATGCGATAGTTTTAAGTCGGATGCTTAATTCTTTCATTATTTATCTTTAAAATATTCGTTAAGTTTTGCAAGAAGAGCATCACAGTCAGCACCATGAACAGCACAAGCTTGTTCAATAGTTTCGCCGCGTGAAGCAGGGCAGCCAAGGCAGTGCATACCAATTTCAAAAAAATAGTTGGCACAACCTGTGTCAATATCTAAAACCTCGCCAATAATCATATCTTTTGTAATAGTCATAATAAAATCACCTTTCTTTGTTTTATTTTTAGAAAATTTCTGTTTTTTTATTCAGGTCAGTGCGACCGTGATTGTAAAGTTTGCGGTTATCCATTGCCCAAAGTTTGCCTGAAAATTCATCCTTTTCGGTGGCGGATACAGCTTCGTGCATTTCATACATACGGGAATCCATAAGGTCAAGTTCAGACAAAAGCTCGGCTTCAATGAAAGCGGGGCGAACTGCAGCGCCAAAGTCGGGTTCGCCGTGGTGGGAAAGCAGCATGTGTTCTAAAAGCATTGCAATTTTTGGGCTTGTGCCAAGATTTTTAGCATATTCATTTACCACCATTGCGCCCATTGTTAAGTGACCTAAAAGGTTGCCTTCAACAGAATAACCTGTGGCAATGCCGCTATCGGCAACGGTATATTCTTTAAGTTTTGCAACATCGTGCAAAATAGCGCCCGAAATTAAAAGTTCGCTGTCAACAAAGGGGTAAATTTTGCAAACCGCCTGTGCCAAACGAACAATTGAAAGTGTGTGCAAAAGCAAGCCGCCACGCACTGCGTGGTGAAGTTTAAAGGCAGCAGGCCAATAAAGTATGGCGGCACGGTTATCATTTAAAATTGCTAAAACAATTGTTTTAAGTTCATCATCGTTAAAACCTTCAACAATTTTTACAATTTCTTTGAACATTTCTTCGCCCGAATAATCAGCCGATTTCACAAATTCTTCGGGTTTTATATTGTCGCTTGGCTCGGTGTGGCGAATGCGTTCAATTCTTAGTTGGTCGCTTCCGTTATATTCAGAAATAAGACCACGAACCTTAACAATTTCATTAGCGGTATATTCGCCGTGTATTTCCGGCACATAACGCCAAAGCTTTCCGTTGATTTCACCGGTGCTGTCGCCAAGGGTTATATCCAAATAAGTATCACCTTTAGACGATGTTTTGCGGTCGACCGATTTAATAATGCAAAAGCCCTCAACAAGACCTTTGTTATCAATTGGTGTAAAGTTCATAATTTACTCCTTTATGCTTAAAAAATATTCAACAATACCCTTTGTTATTGCTTTGGCTTTTTGGGTATTAATATCGTCGTTTATTATGTTGTCAAAGTCATATCTGTTGCTCATAAAGCCGTTTTCGGTCAGCACAACGGGGCAAACGCTTACACGCCCCATAAAATAATAATGGAATTTAAGGGTGGTGCTTTTATAAAGCTTTTCGCCGTCTATGGAAAGATTTGAATTATGGTTTTGCACAAACTGTGCGGCCGCTTTTGAATATGGTTGGAAGTAATACGACCCAAAACCGCTCATAGAAGCATTGCTGTTGCCGTCGTGGTGGATTGCAATGCAATAATCGGGTTTTAGTTGTTTTAACAGGTTCATTTTATAGTCCGAAAGTTGTTCAACATCGGTGGTGCGGGTCATATAAACGGTTGCGCCCAAAGCTTCAAGTTCGGCCTTTAATTTGTTACCCAAAATAAGATTTCGGTTTTTTTCGATATTTTGTTTGTTGCCAAGACCACCGGCGCCTGTGTCTTTTGTGCCGCCGTGACCAATATCAATTAAAATTCTGGCGCCTGTCAAGTCAGCACCATATTCGTTATCGGCTTTGGTTACTTGCACGGGGTTTAAAAATTCAAAGCAAAGTTGGTTTTCGTTGTTATAGTAAGCATTCCAACCATAAAAGCCGCCCTGTTTTTTAAGTATGAAACGAAGGGTATAATCTGATTTGTTTTTAATGACCTTAACTTCCTTGAAAATGGGATGATTTTCGCCCAAATCAATTTCACCATCAAAAACGGTTGCATAGCAAAATGTAATGTCAACATAATTAAAAGTGACGTTATCAACCGTGAAGTTGCTGTTATAAGCTTGGTCTTTAAGTTCAAATTCAAAAGGTGCTTTCCAGTTGGTGTTAAGCACAAGCTTGGTGTGGGTGCCATCTGATGAAAAATCAGCAACCGAAAGTTCGTTATGGTCGGGCAAAGTGCCGACATATTGCTTGGTGACAGTTGTGAAATCGGTATAAGGGCTGCGGCGTTTTGAAACATAAACTTTTCTTCCACAACGCAAAGTGACAAGCTGGTGGTTATAACCGTCGGTTTTAACGGTTACAAGGTTTGCACTGCTGTAATCAACCGTGCCCTTTGGCAAATAGTTGTTATATGGTTTTGATTTATCGTTTTTGGTAGAGCCGGTAAAGGTTTCGGCATCGTTTGCGACAACTTCACAAATAATGCCCGAACCAACGTTTATGTAATTGCCGCCGCTTGGGGTGGCGTTGGGGTCAAAATCAACCACAATATCTTCACGCTTGCAAACAATTTTTTCACTTGTAAAGCTTTCCGAAAAACCGTTGTGTGTCGCCTTAAAGGTTATTATTCCAAGATTTTTGTCAACAAAGTGACCTTTTGGCAAGGTTGCATAGGCGGTAAAGGTTGAAAAACCGTTTGGGTTTTGTGTTTGTTCTTTTAATGTGATGGTAGAGCCGTTGAATTTTGCGGTAACTGCAGCGCCGCTTCGGGCGGTTACCGACAAATTAAGCTGTGCCCCTGCCGAAAGGGTTTGCACGGTTTTTGGTGTGTATGAAGAAATAACCACATAACGACGGTTTACGGTAAAGTTTTTAGTAACGCTGCCAACTTGAAATTTAAAGGTGTTTTTGCCATATTCAAGTTTCACAGTATGGGAAAAAGCACCCGTTTTATCACAAATGATTTCTTCACCGTTAAGTAATAATGTTTTATTACCTTCTACCGAGCCGTTGAAGGTTAAAGTTTCATCTTCGGTTGTGAAACTTTCGTTTTTGGGTGTGGTAAAAGTTAGTGATTCTATTGGGGTGGTTTCAACGTTTGGAACATTAACCGGTTGTGAAACAGCGGGCGGTTCACTATCAATATTTAAAGGTGTGTTGGCCTTTAGAAAGCCGCCAAATTTTATTATTAAAAAGACGGCAGCAAGTGCCAAAACAGCGCCGCCCAAGATTGATGAAATTATAACAATTGCTTTTTTCATTAACATCCCTAATTTATAACTTTATTATATAATTATATAACAGTATTGAACAAAATGCAACAAGAAAAACCGCCCAATTTGGGCGGTTTTTAAAAACTTAAAATCCTAAAAGTTTAGTGCCGGCAATTTGTAAATCATTGCGGCGAAGGGTGGCTTTTTCGTCGGTTTCATCCATTGCGCCAATGTAAAGTTTAATCTTTGGTTCGGTGCCTGACGGTCTGACAATAATGCTGCTGCCATCTTTCAAAAAGTATGATAAAACATTTGAGGCAGGAAGTGTAATTTTGGTTTTTTCGCCAGTTAATGTGTTAAGCGAAACCGATTCTTTATAGTCGTTAATTTTAACAACTTCGCTGTTTGCAATAACCTTTGGCGGATTTTCGCGAAGGTTTGTCATTATGGATTTAATTTTTTCCATACCGCTTTGACCTTCACAGGTAAAGCTTGTTTGACTGCAATAATAATAACCATATTTTTCATAAATTTCATTTAAAACATCAAGCACGGTTTTGCCTTGTGTTTTATAATATGCGGCCATTTCGCAAATAAGCATTGATGCAACAACTGCGTCTTTGTCACGGCAATATGCACCCGATAAATAGCCATAGCTTTCTTCATAACCTAAAATAAAACGGTCTTGTTCGTTGGTTTTTTCTAAAATTGAAATTTGTTCACCAATAAATTTAAAGCCGGTAAGCACGTTAATAAGCTGACAGCCGAAATCATCAGCGATTTTCTGACAAATTTCAGATGTAACAATGGTTTTAACCGCAATGGGATTTTTCGGTAATGTGCCGTTTGCGGTACGGCGTGAAAGAATGTAATAAAGCAAAACCGCACCAACATCGTTGCCTGTCATAAGTTTAAATTCGCCGTTTTGATTAACTGCAATACCAACACGGTCGCAGTCGGGGTCGGTGGCAAGAAGTAAGTCAGCGGGGATGGTTTTTGCCATCTCGAGCGCACATTCAAACGACTGACGAATTTCAGGGTTTGGATAAGGGCAGGTGGGGAAGTTGCCGTCGGGTAATTCCTGCTGTGGCACAACCGTCACATTTTTAATACCGATGCGCTTTAAAATTTCGCGAACGGGCTTATTGCCTGTGCCGTTAAGGGGTGAATATATAACATTTAAGTTTGAAAGGTCAAGTTGTTTTTCAACCTGTTGTACTTTGACATTTTCAAGGTATTCGTTAATAATATCTTGTGAAATATATTCAATTTTTCCGTCAGCGAGCGCCTTATCAAAATCAGTGGTTTTTACACCCTCAAAAGCGTCAACGCTTTGCATAATTGAAAGTACATAATCGGCAGCATCGGGGCCTAACTGTGTGCCGTCGGCGCCGTATGCCTTATAACCGTTATATTTTGCGGGATTGTGACTTGCTGTCACCATAACACCCGCATCACACTTAAAGCGTCTTACCGCAAAGGAAAGCATTGGGGTGGGCATAAGTTCGTCGTACATATAAACCTTAATGCCGTTTGCGGCAAATATTTCGGCTGAAATTTTTGCAAAAACGTCGGACTTGATGCGGCTGTCATAACCGATGGCAATGCTTCCGTTTTCGGTAATTGAATTTACATAAGCCGCAAGACCTTGTGATGCTTGACCAACGGTGTAAATATTCATTCGGTTTGTGCCGGCGCCTATAACGCCACGAAGACCTGCAGTGCCAAATTCAAGTTCTGTATAAAAAGCATCGGAAATTAATTCTTCATTACCTTCCATTGCTTTAAGTTCGTTTACTAAATCGATGTCTTTGGTGGCTTTTTCGCACCAAAGAAGATATTTTTCTTTAATCATTCTAAGGACCTCACTTTATTATCTAATAATAAGTTTTTTTAACCGTTTTGTCAATAAAAATCGGATGTAATTTTGTGGTTAAATGCATATTTTTAAAATTGTGTGGTTTACTTGACAAAAACACTAAATATAGTATATAATATTTTAGTTAAATATGGTAAATTGAGGTATTGTATTTATGGCAAAAACCAAACAAGAATATGGTAATGACAGTATTAAACAACTTAAAGGACCCGACCAGGTGCGACTTCGCCCGGCGGTTATTTTTGGTTCGGACGGGCTTGATGGTTGTCAACATTCTGTATTTGAAATAATTTCAAACTCGATAGACGAAGCGCGTGAAGGTCACGGCAATAAAATCATTGTTACAAAATACACCGATGGTTCTATTGAAGTGCAAGACTTTGGCCGTGGTGCACCTGTTGATTACAACCAAAAGGAAGAGCAATATAATTATGTTTTGCTTTTTGAAAGTCTTTATGCAGGCGGCAAGTATGACACCAACAGCGGCGGTGATTATGAATATTCAATTGGTCTTAATGGCTTGGGTTTAGCATCCACACAGTTTTCGTCTGAATATATGGATGTTGAAATTAAGCGTGACGGTTATAAATATAACCTTCATTTTGAAAAGGGCTTTAATATTGGCGGCCTAAAAAAAGAAGAATATTCAGGCCGTGATACCGGCACAAAAATCAAATGGAAGCCCGATTTGGATGTTTTTACCGAAATTGATATTCCTGTTTCATATTTTTTAGATACCCTTAAAAGACAAGCAATTGTAAACGATGGTTTAGTGTTTGTTTTTCGTGAACAGCAGGGAAGTCGTTTTGTTCAACAAGAAATTGTTTACAACAATGGTATTAAGGACTATGTAAACGAAATTGTTGGCGAAGACAAAATGGCGGGTGTGCAGTTTTGGCAAACCGAAAGAAAGGGTCGCGACCGTGATGATAAGCCCGAATATAAGGTGAAAATCAATGTTGCGATGAGCTTTTCAAACAAAACCCCAATGCGTGAATATTACCACAACTCAAGCTGGCTTGAGCACGGCGGTGTGCCCGAAAAGGCAACAAGAAGTGCTTTTTTAAGCATGGTTGATAATTATATTAAGCAGTCGGGCAAATATAAAAACAATGAAAGCAAGGTAACATTTTCTGACATTGAAGAATGTTTGGTTTTGGTTATTTCGTCCTTTTCGACAATGACTTCTTATGAAAACCAAACCAAAAAGTCAATTACAAACAAGTTTATATACGATGCAATGGTTGACTTTCTTAGGCACCAGTTAGAAATTTACTTTATTGAAAACAAGGCCGAAGCCGACAAAATTGCCGACCAAGTGCTTGTTAATAAGCGCAGCCGTGAACGCAGCGAAAAGGAAAGAATTAATCTTAAAAAGACACTTGCCACAAGCAATTCAATGGTTGACCGTGTGCAAAAGTTTGTTGACTGTCGCAGCCGTGACGTAAGCGAACGTGAACTTTATATAGTGGAAGGTGATTCGGCTTTAGGTTCGTGTAAGCTCGCACGCGACGCTGCTTTCCAAGCAATTATGCCGGTAAGGGGTAAAATTTTAAACTGCCTTAAAGCCGAGTATGATAAAATTTTTAAAAGCGAAATTATTACCGACTTATTAAAGGTGCTTGGTTGTGGTGTTGAAGTTAAGTCCAAAGCAAACAAAGGGCTTTCAAACTTTGACCTTAACAATTTAAGGTGGAACAAAATTATAATTTGTACCGATGCAGATGTGGACGGTTTCCATATTCGCACCCTTATTTTAACAATGATTTACCGTTTAATGCCAACCCTTATAAGCGAAGGCAGGGTATTTATTGCTGAAACCCCACTTTATGAAATTAATACCAAAAAAATGACTTATTTCGCTTATGATGAAAATGAGAAAAAAGACATTTTGGAAAAAATAGGCGACGAAAAGTATGATTTGCAGCGTTCAAAGGGACTTGGTGAAAACCAACCCGATATGATGAACTTAACAACTATGAACCCTGACACACGCCGACTTATTAAGGTTTTGCCTGAAGATGCCGAAAGAACAAGCGAAATGTTCGATTTGTTGTTGGGTGATAATTTACAAGGCAGAAAAGATTATATTTCGGAAAACGGCTACCTCTACATTGATGAAGCCGACATTAGTTAATGCGTAATGCGTAATTCGTAATGCGTAATTAAAGGATGGTAAAAATGCAAAATATTATAGTTGTGAAAAGCAAGGATTTTGCAATAAGGATTGTAAAGTTATATAGATACCTTAATGAAAATAAAAAAGAATATGTTTTATCAAAGCAATTGTTAAAAAGTGGTACTAGTATAGGCGCCAACGTAAAAGAAGCTATAAGAGGTCAAAGCAAACCTGATTTTTATGCAAAGATGAATATAGCACTTAAAGAAGCAAGCGAAACAGAATATTGGTTGGAAATACTTAAAGAAACTGAGTATATAGATGACATTTCATTTAAAAGCATTTATGCTGATTGCCAAGAAATACTAAAAATCTTAATGTCGATAACTAAAACCCAAAAAAGTGATGTGTAATTACGCATTACGCATTACGAATTACGAATTCAAAGGATGAGAATATGGCACCAAGAAAAAAGAAGGAGCAGGATGCTCCCAAAAAGAAGAATAGCGCCAACGCTTATATTGCGGGTGCAGGTACAATAGTTGAAAGTCCCGTTACTGAAACTATTACCTCTAACTTTATGCCCTATGCAATGAGCGTTATTGTATCCCGTGCAATTCCCGAAATTGACGGTTTTAAGCCGTCGCACCGCAAATTGCTTTACACAATGTATAACATGGGACTTTTAAATGGCAAGACGATAAAATCGGCAAATATTGTGGGTAGAACTATGCAATTAAACCCCCACGGTGATGCCGCAATTTATGAAACAATGGTGCGTCTTTCTGAGGGTAACGAGGCACTTTTGCACCCCTTTGTAATGTCAAAGGGCTCATTCGGTAAGGCATATTCACGCGATATGGCTTATGCCGCATCTCGTTATACCGAAGCAAAGCTTGCACCAATTTCGGCTGAGCTTTTTGCCGATATTGACAAAGACACGGTTGATTTTGTTGATAACTATGATGCCACAATGAAAGAACCGGTGTTGTTTCCTGTTACTTTCCCAACAATTTTGGTTAACGCAAATATGGGTATTGCCGCAGGTATGGCAAGTTCGATTTGTTCTTTCAACCTTAAAGAAGTTTGCGAAACCACCATTGCTTATATTAAAGATGATGAAATTAATGTGGCTGACACACTTATAGCGCCTGATTTTTCAATAGGCGGTCAGTTGTTATATAACCGCAATGATATTGAAAAGATTTATGAAACAGGTCGTGGCAGCTTTAAGGTTAGGGGCGTTTACACCTATGATAAATCGGCAAAGTGGATTGATATTAGCGGAATGCGGCCAACCACCAGGTGCGAGCAAATTATTGAAAAGGTAGTTGAGCTTGTAAAGGCAAAAAAGATTACCGAAATTAACGATATTCGTGACGAAACCGACCTTGAAGGTCTTAAAATTACTATCGACTTAAAACGTGGTGTTGATGTTGATAAGCTTATGAAAAAGATTATCAAAATGACACCTTTTGAAGATAGCTTTGCTTGTAACTTTAACATACTTATTGCGGGTTCACCCCGTGTTATGGGCGTTAAGGAAATTATAAGCGAATGGGTGGCATATCGTGAAGAATGTGTTCGCCGTCGTGTTTATTTTAAGCTTTCAAAGGCAAAGGACCGTTTACACCTTTTAAAAGGTCTTGAAAAGATACTTTTAGACATTGATAAAGCCATTAAAATTGTAAGGGAAACCGAACAGGAAGCCGAAGTTGTGCCAAACCTTATGATTGGCTTTGGAATTGATGAAATTCAGGCCGAATATGTTGCTGAAATTAAACTTCGCCACTTAAACCGTGAATACATTTTAAAGCGCACGGCTGACATTGAAAATTTAATTAAAGAAATTGAAGAAATGGAAGCCATTTTAGGTTCGAAATCGAAGCTTAAACGCATTATTATTAAAGAACTTGAAACGGTTATTGACAAGTACGGAAGAGAACGCAAAACAAAAATTATCAGTGCCGAAACCGAAGCGGTTGATAATGTTGAAGTTGAAATTGATAATTCGCCTGTCACCTTGTTCTTTACAAAGGATGGTTATTTCAAAAAGATTACACCGCAATCGCTTCGTATGAGCGGTGAGCAAAAGCTTAAAGAAGGGGACGAAATAACACAAATTATTGAATCCACCAACGCTGCCGAGCTTTTGTTCTTCACTAACAAGGCACAGGTTTACAAAAGCAAAACCATTGACTTTGCCGATTCAAAAGCAAGTGTTTTGGGTGACTATGTTGCCGCTAAGCTTGAATATGACGAAGGCGAAAATTCGGTTTATATGGTTGAAACAAATGATTATGCGGGTCATATGGTGTTCGTGTTTGATAACGGCAAAATTTCCCGTGTGCCTTTATCTTCTTATGTTACCAAAACCAACCGCAAAAAGCTTATAAAAGCATATTGCGAAAAATTTACACTTCACAGTGTGTTTTATGTTAAAAATGATGTTGACATTTTGCTTAAATCAACCAATGGCAGAATGTTAATTGTAAACACCGCATCTATCCCCGCAAAAGCCACAAAGGATAATGGTGGCGTTGCAGTTATGACACAAAAGAAGGGTCAGCGTATTAGCGAAGTTACCGTTTATGAAAAAGGCACGCTTGAAAGTGAACACCGCTATCGCACCCGTAATTTGCCGGCTGCAGGGCAAAAAATGCCCACCGGCACCGCAGAACAAGCAATGCTTGATTTGTGATTATAATATAATTTATATATTGCATTAAATATGCTTTTGTGCTAAAATAAAAAACCGCCCACTATTGCGGACGGCTTTTAGTCGGTAAAAATGCAAACGCTGTGTTTTTAAAAGATTACCGACAATTATAATTTAACCTAAAAATCGTAATTTATACAAAATTGGAGTTTTTAATTATGGCAAAAGAATTGGCAAAGCAATATGACCCCAAAGAAGTTGAGGATAGAATATATGCCCAGTGGCTTCGGGGTAAATATTTCCACGCTAAATGTGAAGACGGAAAGGATACATTTACAATTGTAATTCCGCCACCAAACATTACAGGTCAACTTCATATGGGTCACGCACTTGACAATACACTTCAGGATATACTTATCCGTTTCAAGCGTATGCAAGGTTTTGATACCTTATGGCTTCCCGGTACTGACCACGCTTCAATTGCTACTGAAGCTAAAATTGTTGAAAAAATGCGTGAGGAAGGTGTTTCAAAAGAAGACATTGGCCGTGACGGATTTTTAGAACGCGCTTGGGAATGGAAAAAGCAATACGGCGGTCGTATTATTGAACAACTCAAGAAAATGGGTTCTTCTTGTGACTGGGACCGTGAAAGATTTACTTTGGATGAAGGCTGTAACAAGGCTGTAAACGAAGTGTTTGTAAGACTTTATGAAAAGGGTCTTATCTACCGTGGCGAACGTATTATCAACTGGTGCCCACATTGTAAGACATCTATTTCGGATGCTGAAGTTGAATACGAAGAACAAGCAGGTCATTTCTGGCATTTGCGTTATCCCTTCAAGGACGGAAGCGGTTATTTGGAACTTGCAACAACCCGTCCCGAAACATTGTTGGGCGATACCGCTGTTGCAGTAAACCCCAAGGACGAAAGATATGCTCACCTTATTGGCAAAACCCTAATTCTCCCCTTGGTTGGCAGAGAAATTCCTGTGGTTGCCGATGAATATGTTGAAATGGATTTTGGTACAGGTGTTGTTAAAATCACCCCTGCCCACGACCCCAACGACTTCGAGGTTGGTATGCGTCACGACCTTCCTTTGGAAAATATGCTTACCGACGACGCAAAAATCACCGAAAACTATCCCAAATACGCAGGTA
>JAZKYB010000071.1:0-4937 GCA_045611905.1 Acutalibacteraceae bacterium
TACCTTAATGCCTTTGGTATATGATGGAAAAAATAGGGAACTGTCACCTGATGTTTGCCCTTTTGAATATTCCACTTATGGTATTGGTGATTTTAGAACACCGGCATTAAAGGTTAGGTGGGCTGACGGCTCTTCGGTTTGTGATTTAAGGTTTGAAAGCGCAAACATGGTTTCGCAAAAGCCAAAACTTGCGGGTCTTCCTGCAACACACGATGAAGATGCAAAATCACAATCGGTTGAGGTTGTTTTAAAAGATAAGGTTAACGATTTAAGGGTTTATCTTTTATACACCGCATTTGAGGAATATGATATCATTACCCGTTCGGTTAGAATTGAAAACCACACAGGCGGTGATGTTATACTTGAATCTGTGTTATCTTCTTGTTTGGATAATTATGAAAACGAGTATGACTTAATAACATTTGATGGTAAGCCGTTTGCTGAACGCACCTTCCACCGCACACCGCTTGGCGATTTAAAACAAAGCATAGGAAGTCGTAGGGGCTCTTCAAGTCATCAGTCTAACCCATTTATTATTTTTTGTTCAAAAAATTGCGATGAAACAGTGGGCGAATGCTTTGGTTCGGCATTTGTGTACAGTGGTAATTTTACCGCCTCTATGGAAAAAACACAAATTGGCACATCCCGTTTTGTGATGGGTATTAATCCGGAAAACTTTGCTTTTACACTTAAAAACGGTGAAAGTTTTCAGGCGCCTGAAGTTATTCATAGCTTTAGTAATAAGGGCTTTTCAAAGCTCAGTCATAATTATCACAATATCATCAGAAAACATATTTTCAGGGGCAAATTTGCCGATGCAAAACGCCCTGTTCTTATTAACAACTGGGAAGCAACATATTTTAATTTTAACGCTGAAAAACTTTTGGCGATTGCAAAACAGGCCAAAAAAATCGGCGTTGACACCTTTGTTTTAGATGACGGTTGGTTCTTAAACCGCAATGGTGATGGCTCTTCTCTTGGCGATTGGTTTGTAGATGAAGCCAAGCTTGGCTGTCCACTTAAAGAATTGATTGCAGGTGTTAATGCACTTGGCATGAAGTTTGGCCTTTGGTTTGAACCTGAATGTATTTCAGAAAACAGCGATTTTTACCGTGCTCATCCCGAATGGGTTTTGCAAGCGCCAAATCGTAAAGGTGTTTTGGGTAGAAAGCAATGGGTTGTTGATATGTCTAATCCCGATGCGGTTGATGCTATATTCGGTATGATGTCTAATATTTTAGATAATAATAATATTGAATATATAAAATGGGATTTTAACAGATATTTAACGGATGTATTTTCTAATGCATACAGCTTAGACAAGCAAATCGAAGTTCATCACAGATATATTTTAGGTGTATATAGTCTTTTCGAACGACTTTATGAACGTTATCCAAACCTGCTTATAGAAAGCTGCGCAAGTGGTGGCGGTCGTTTCGATTGCGGAATGTTATATTATAGCCCTCAAATATGGGCAAGTGATAATTCTGACCCAATCGAAAGGGCATCTATTCAGTATGGCACTTCATTTTGCTATCCTGTAATTTCAATGGGTTCACATGTTACCGAATCCCCAAACCATGTAACAAGACGTATTACACCATTCAAAACACGCTCTAATGTTGCTATGGCAGGAACATTCGGTTACGAGCTTGATTTAACTAAATTAAACGACGAAGAAATAGAATTTTTAGCCGAAGAAACAAAGGTTTATAATAAATATTCAGATTTAATCAGAAAAGGTGATTATTATCGCTTAACACCAAACGATGTAAGATATATCGGTTGGCAATTTGTTTCAGAAGATAAAACTAATTCGTTGGCGGTTTTGGTTGAAAAAAATACAACCATAGATTATAAACCAATTATTCAAAGATTTTATGGGCTTGATAATAATGTGATGTATCGTGTTATTATTGATGGTCAAGAACGTGACGGTTTATATTCTGGCACTTCGCTTATGCAGATTGGTTTAAACATTAGAACCATTAAGTATGAAGGCGATTCAACACGCATTGAAATTGTGGCTAAAAACGATTAAAAATAGGTGGGAATTTTATGAAGGAAACAATTAAATATCTTTCTTATGAAAAAGAAAAATCACCAATCAATATTTTAATGACCGGTGTTTCTATATGTGATAAGAATCAAACTTGTTTTCGCGAAAACCCCAAAATTGCTATAATTGAATATGTTTTTAGAGGCGAGGGTACATTGCTTATAAACAACAAGAAATTTGATGTTAAAGAAGGCGATGTTTATATATTACCTGCGGGGGTTACTCATGAATATTATGCAAACCCGCAAAACCCATGGGCAAAATATTTTATGAATTTGTCAGGTCTTTTGCCCAATTCTCTTACTTCTAATTTTTCTTTAGACAATAAATATGTTTTTCCGGCAGAGTCTTTGAAAGACTTGTTTAAAGAAATTATTAAAATTTCGTTTAGCGATATTAATGACATTGAAAAGCAATTAAGAATTTCAAGCTTGTATTTTGAAATTTTGCACAGACTTTATTTATTAAATAAGAACGCTGAAAAAAGTAGCGAAGCCGTTTTTATGAAGCTTTATCTTGATGAAAACAGTGGTCGAATAGTAAATAATACTGAACTTGCAAGTCAAATTTATCGTTCACCTGACTATTGCTTAAAACTTTTTAAGCACGAATTTGGTACCACGCCTTACGATTATCAAATAAACAATAAAATTAAAATTGCTTCTTCTCTTTTGCGACATACTAAAAAATCGGTTTCTGAAATTGCCGAATTTGTTGGGTATCAAAATCCACATTATTTTACAAGTATGTTTAAAAACAAGGTTGGAATTACGCCAACACAATATAGAAAGAAGAACGATTAGGCACAAAAAGGAAATGGTGTTATGAAATTAAAATATTTGGGTACTGCCGCAGCAGAAGGATTTCCCGCAATGTTTTGCGACTGCGAAAATTGTCACAAGGCAATGAAAAGCAAGGGCAAGAATATTCGCAGCCGTTCGCAAGCGATTATTGATGATTCCTTGTTGGTCGATTTTCCGTGTGATACATATTATCATTGTTTAAACAACAATATCAATTTGCATGATATTCACAACTGTTTAATTACTCACGAACATTTTGACCATTTTTATCTTATTGATTTGCGTTATTTCAGGGCGGGCATTTCTCACCCTGCGCCTGATTACAAATTTAATTTATATGGTAGCTGTGATATTGCCAAAAAAATGAAGGATTTACCCGAAGGTGTTTTTAAGCATTTGAATTTTACAGAAGTAAAAGCTTTTGAACCTTTTAAGGTTGATAAGTATACCGTAACTGCTTTAAAAGCGTATCACGGAACTGAAAATCCATTCATTTATGCAATTTCTGACGGCGAAAAAAGTTTGCTTTATGCACACGATACTGACATATTCTTAGAAGAAACCTGGGAATATATGATAAAGAATAATATGCATTTTGACGTTGTGTCCCTTGACTGTACAGAGGGTGCTTATGAAGAACTTAATTATCATGCACATATGTGTTTGGGTCGCAATGTAATTTGCAGGGACAGAATGCTTAAAGAAAAATTGATTGACGAAAACACAACGGTTATTCTTAATCATTTTTCGCATAATGGACTTCATGCCAATTATGATGAGTTCGAACCCATCGCAGCAGAAAAGGGTTTTTTGACATCATATGACGGTATGGAAATTGAATTTTAATAGAAAGCGAGATAAATTATGTTACTTTCAAATTTAACACAATGGGTTGGCTCAAAGCTTTCAGCAAAGGAAGCAGTTAAAATTAATGCTGAAGCTGGTTTTGACGCTTATGACATATCATTATTTCAACTTACACGAGATGAAAATTATGAATTTAATGCCCCCGATTATATAGAAAAGGCAAAAGAGCTTAGAAAATATGCCGATTCATTAGGTATTGTTTGTAATCAGTCTCATGCACCTTTTCCGTCAAGTGTTGGCAAAGAGGAAGAAGACAAAGTTATTTTTGAAAAAATTGTGCGTGCAATGGAAATTGCTTCAATTCTTGGTGCAAAAATTATTGTTGTTCATCCCAAACAGCATTTGGTATATGCAGAACATCCCGACGAATTGTTTGAGATGAATGTTGAATTTTACAAAAGTCTTATTCCTTATTGCGAAAAGTTCGGCATTAAGGTTGCTTGTGAAAATATGTGGCAATGGTATAACGGTAACAAGGTGCCAAGCGACAGCACCTGCTCACGTGCGTGGGAATTTTGTAAATATCTTGACGCAATTGACAGTGAATGGATAGTTGGCTGTCTTGACATTGGTCATGTTTCGTTAATGCTTGCTGACATACCTGATTTTATTCGCAAAATGGGCAACAAGCGTTTGCAAGCGCTTCACGTTCATGATACTGACTTTAAAGCTGATAAACACACACTTCCCTTTATGGAAAAAATCGATTTTATTGCAATGTGCAAGGCCTTGGCTGAAATTGATTATCAAGGTGATTTCACATACGAAGCAGATGCTTTTTACAAAGGAAAGCCGGTTGAATTATATCCCGCAACCACAAAATATATGTGTGAGGTAGGCCGATATTTAATTGGTCAATTTGAAAAAGCCAAGCAAGAGGGTTAAATTATGTCTGAAAACGTAATTTTAAATTATGCTTTAAAAAATTATGAAAAAATGTTTCGCGAACCAAAAGAGAATTTAGAATATAAATTCATTGTTCCGGGAAGCGTTTATAACAATACTCTTTGGGATTGGGACAGTTGGCTTACCAATATTGCGCTTAGTCAATTTGTGACCGAAGATATAAAAGAGTATGAACAAGGTTGCATTTTAAATTCGCTTAATATAATGGATAGCAAGGGCAGGGCACCGGTGTATCAATATCCGGGTTTGTCACGCGAAAATTATGAAAAATGGGGCGAAACTAATATTCACAAGCCGTGCTT
>JAZKYB010000072.1:0-1858 GCA_045611905.1 Acutalibacteraceae bacterium
AATATATCGACAGCTATAGCGAAAATATTCATACTTATGCAAATAATATTCGTACTGAAGAAGGTGGTAAGCACTTAGAAGGGTTTAAGGCAGCGGTTGCTAAAACAGTTAATGATGCCGGCAAGGTGGTTAAAACAACAACCACAACTTATAAACGACAGGTAATTTCTGAAACAACTTCGGCCACAATGCGTGAGCTTATGGAATTTGTTTCAAAAAATGGTGCTAAAAACTCGCTTGTGCCGGGTTATAGAATTGGTACAAAAACAGGTACATCACAAAAGGTTTCAAAAATTCAGGCAACAGGTGACACCTATCTTTACATTGGTTCTTGTATAACAGTTGCCCCCATTGATGACCCCGAAATTGCAGTTTTAGTAATGCTTGACGAACCAAAGGGTTCTAATTATTATGGCGGTGTAATTTCGGCACCTGTTAATTCGAAAATTATGGGCGATGTACTACCTTATCTTGGCTACGAACCAAGCTATACCGAAGAAGAAATCAAAAAACTTGCGGTAGATGTGCCTGATGTTACTAACAGCGCATTGGCCGATGCAAAGGTTAAAATTACTAATTCAAAATTAGAATATAAAATTGTTGGCAGCGGTGAAAAGGTTGTTCGCCAATTACCTGAAGCGGGCAGCAAGGTTTCAACAGGTGGCGTGGTAATTCTTTATACTGATGAAACCGCCGGCAGCAAGGTAACTGTGCCGAACTTTACGGGTTATACTGCAACCGAGGTTAACACCTTGGCGGCAAGCTTGGGACTTAATATTGAATTTTCGGGCAATACCGCAATTTCGGGTCTTAAAGCATATAACCAAAGCGTTGCGGCAAACACATCAGTCGAGGTGGGAACTATCGTTACGGTTTACTTCCGTGACGAAAGCGCAGTTGATTAGGAGGTAACAATGAAACTTGGGGCTTTAATTGCTTGCTCGTCTGAGCTTGGGCAGTTAGATGTTGTGGGTATTACCGATAATTCCAAAAAGGTAAAAGACGGCTTTGTCTTTATAGATACACACAATAATCCGCAATATGTGGCGGATGCCGTGAAAAATGGTGCTGTTGCACTGGTTTTAGAAAATAAAGCGAATTTTAAAAATGAAATTGTTGTTGAAAACTGTGTAAAAACTTATGCTGAAATGTCGGCTAAATGGTTCAAAAACCCCGCAAAAAACTTAAAACTTATTGGTGTTACAGGCACTAATGGTAAAACAACCATAACCTATCTTTTAAAAGAAATTTTAGAAAAAAGCGGTAAAAAGGTCGGCGTTATTGGTACAATACAAAATGTAATTGACGGCAAGATCATCGAAGCTGTTAATACAACACCCGACGCTTTTGAACTAAACCGATTATTTTCCTTAATGCGTGATAACGGTTGTGAATATGTAATTATTGAAGTATCATCACATGCATTATCACTTGGCAGGGTAGAGGGTCTTTTGTTTGACACCGCCGTGTTTACAAATCTTACGCAAGACCACCTTGATTATCACGAAAATATGGAAAATTATTATCTTGCAAAGAAAAAACTTTTTTCTATGTGCGATAATGCGGTTATAAATGTTGATAATGATTATGGAAAACGCCTTTTCAGTGAAATAAATTGTAATAAAGTTTCGGTTTCGGCTGATGGTGAAGCCGATTATATTGCAAAGTCAATAAACCTTTGTGCAAATGGTGTTTCTTATAAACTTTTTACAAGTGAAATAAATCATATTTCTTTAAAAATACCCGGCAAATTTACGGTCTCAAATTCGCTTTGTGCCGTTGCCGTTGCGGATTATCTTGGCATTGAAAAAGTAAAAACGGTTAAAGCGCTTGCTGAATTTCAAGGTGTAAAGGGCAG
>JAZKYB010000073.1:0-5151 GCA_045611905.1 Acutalibacteraceae bacterium
TGCTAAAGAATATCCCGCCCCTGCAATTAAGGTTGCAAAGCCAAAGGTTTTAATCCCTGTTTTCCCGGGTACTAACTGCGAATTTGATTCAGCAAAGGTTATGCGTGATGCAGGTGCCGAACCAAAGATTTTTGTAATTAACAACCAATCAAGTGACCAAATTGCAAAAAGCGTTGAAAACTTTGCAAACGAACTTAAATCAAGTCAAATGGTATTTATCCCCGGTGGCTTCTCGGGCGGTGACGAACCCGACGGTAGCGGTAAATTTATTACTGCATTCTTCCGCAATGCTGCAATTAAAGATGGCGTTACCGACCTTCTTGACAACCGTGATGGTCTTATGTGCGGTATTTGTAACGGTTTCCAAGCCCTTATTAAGCTTGGTCTTGTTCCATATGGTAAAATTATTGATACCGATGAAAACTGCCCAACACTTACATTTAATACCATTGCACGTCACCAGTCACGAATTGTAAGAACTCGTATTGCATCTAACAAGTCACCTTGGCTTAAAAACACCAATGTTGGCGATGTTTACAATGTGCCAATTTCTCATGGTGAAGGTCGTTTCCTTGCAAGCGAAGAATTTATTAAAAAGCTTGCCGAAAACGGTCAAATTGCCACACAGTATGTTGATTTAGATGGTAATGCAACAACCGATATTCACTTTAACCCCAACGACTCTATGTATGCTATCGAAGGTATTACTTCACCCGACGGTCGTGTATTTGGTAAAATGGGTCACAGTGAACGTATTGGTTATGGTCTTTACAAAAACGTTTTAGGCGATTATGACATTAAAATGTTTAAATCTGCTGTTGAATACTTTAAATAAGGTGGTAATCTAAATGGCTTATTTATCCGACATTGAAATTGCCCAGGGCTGCGTAATGCAGCCCATTACCGAAATTGCGAAAAAAGCAGGTATTGATGACAAATATCTTGAACAATACGGTAAATATAAGGCAAAAATTGATTTATCCCTTGCAAAAGAAACCAATAAAAAAGACGGCAAACTAATTTTAGTTACCGCAATTACCCCTACCCCCGCGGGTGAAGGCAAAACAACCACCACAATTGGTCTTGCTGATGGTATGTCACGCATTGGCAAAAATGTTTGTGTAGCACTTCGTGAGCCATCCTTGGGCCCTGTTTTTGGTGTTAAGGGCGGTGCTGCAGGCGGCGGTTATGCTCAGGTTGTTCCTATGGAGGACATTAACCTTCACTTTACAGGCGACTTTCATGCTATCGGCGCTGCTAACAACCTTTTAGCCGCAATGCTTGATAACCATATTCAACAGGGCAATGCGTTGGGTATTGATGTTAAGAAAATCACTTGGAAACGCTGTGTTGATATGAACGACCGTCAACTTCGCAATGTTATCAACGGTTTGGGGGGCCGAATGAACGGTGTTCCCCGTGAAGACGGTTTTGACATTACTGTTGCTAGTGAAATTATGGCTGTTTTATGCCTTGCAAGCGATATAACCGACCTTAAAGAACGACTTTCAAAAATCATCGTTGGTTACACTTATGATGACAAGCCGGTTACCTGTGCCGATATTAAAGCACAAGGTGCTATGACTGCACTTTTAAAAGATGCTATCAAACCCAATTTGGTACAAACATTAGAAGGCACCCCTGCCCTTGTACACGGTGGTCCTTTTGCTAATATTGCACACGGTTGCAATTCGGTAACCGCCACAAAAATGGCTTTAAAACTTTCAGATTATGCAATTACCGAAGCGGGCTTTGGTGCTGACCTTGGTGCTGAAAAGTTTTTAGACATAAAATGCCGCATGGCAGGTCTTACACCGGCGGCGGTTGTTGTGGTTGCTACCGTACGTGCCCTTAAAATGCACGGTGGGCTTCCCAAGACGGCATTAGGTGATGAAGACCTTGCTGCACTTGAAAAAGGCATACCGAACCTTTTACGCCACGTTTCAAACATTAAAAATGTTTATAAACTTCCATGCGTTGTTGCGGTTAACCGTTTCCCAACCGACACAGATAATGAAATTGATTTTATTATTGAATAGTGTAAAGCGCTTGGCGTAAATGTTGTGCTTTCAACCGTTTGGGCTGATGGTGGCAAAGGCGGCGAAGAACTTGCCAAAGAAGTGGTACGCCTTTGTGATGAAGAAAAAGGCAATTTTACCTTCTCGTACGAGCTCGACACCACTATCGAAGAAAAAATTACTGCTGTTACACAAAAAATTTATGGCGGTGATGGTGTAATCATCTCACCTGCTGCAAAGAAACAAATCGATATGTTAACTGCTTTAGGTTTTGATAAATGCCCAATTTGTGTTGCAAAAACACAATACAGTTTTTCAGATGATGCAACTAAACTTGGCGCACCCGAAAACTTTAAAATCACCGTTAAAAATGTTAAAATTTCTGCAGGTGCAGGTTTCATTGTTGTTTTAACCGGCGATATTATGACAATGCCCGGGCTTCCCAAAGTGCCTGCTGCTGAAAAAATTGATGTTGATGAAAACGGCGTAATCACAGGTTTATTCTAAAAATTAAAAGAAGTGTCTTTTCAGACACTTCTTTTTTATTTTTAAAAAGAAAAAACGCTACCCAAAGGTAGCGTTTAAATTTCTTAAAATTAATCGTTTGCTTTGTTCATTTTAGAAACTAAAGCAGATTTCTTTCTTGCTGCATTGTTCTTATGGATAATACCCTTGTTAGCAGCTTGGTCAATCTTTTTAACAGCAGCAGTTACAACAGCAGCCATATCGTCAGACTTAGCATCAATAGCAGCGTCAGCCTTTTTAACAGCGGTTCTTAAAGCAGAACGGTATGCTTTGTTATGTTCATAATTTTCTTTGCTTACGAGTACACGCTTTTTAGCAGATTTAATGTTGGGCATCATGACACCTCCTATCATTTTCTCACGTACAAGTTATAATAACACAAAACAATTAAAAAATCAACACTTTTTTAAAAAAATATTTGAAATTATTGCTTATTTAATGGGATTTGATAAGTTGGAACTATTTTTTTAACAAGTGACAAAATATTTGCCTCTTCATTGTACATTTGTGTTGCCATAATATCTAATGTTTCAAACAATTCATCTTCATCAAAACTTATTGGTCGACCAATATGAATCAGTTCGTTTTCGGTTTGTTTTAGACCTTCTTCGCTCATTAAAAGTTCTTCATAAAGCTTTTCACCTGGACGAAGACCAGTAAATTCAATTTGAATATCTTTATAAGGTGTAAAGCCCGAAAGACGAATTAAATTTTCAGCAAGGTCTAAAATCTTAACCGGTTCACCCATATCAAGCACGAAAATTTCGCCGCCATTAGCTGAAGCACCAGCTTGTAAAACCAGTGTTACCGCTTCAGGCACAGTCATAAAGTAACGAATAATATTTGGGTGTGTAACAGTAACAGGACCGCCGTGTTCGATTTGCTTTTTAAAAACAGGGATAACGCTTCCGTTACTGCCAAGCACATTACCAAAACGCACCGCAACAAATTCGGTATCAGAACGATTGTTATATGACTGTACAATCATTTCACAAATACGCTTACTTGCCCCCATAATATTTGTTGGGTTAACTGCCTTGTCGGTTGAAATTAAAACAAATTTTTCAGCACCATATTTATGAGCGCATTGCACTGTTTTATAAGTGCCGAAAACATTATTTTTAATTGATTCGTTTGGACTATCCTCCATTAAAGGAACATGCTTGTGTGCAGCTGCATGATAAACAATTTGTGGCTTATAAGTGCGGAACAAATAATCCATACGTCTGCTATCACGAACCGAACCAATAAGGGTTATTAAATTAAGTTCGGGAAAGTCATGCTTAAGTTCGTTTTGAATTTCATAAGCATTATTTTCGTAAACATCAAAAATAATTAACTGCTTTGGCTTTTGTAAAGCTATTTGTCGACACAATTCGCTACCGATAGTTCCACCGCCGCCTGTAACCAAAACAACCTTATCCTTAAGATATGCCGCAACCTTTTCCACATTCATCTTAATGGGCGGTCTACCAAGCAAGTCTTCAATTTCAACATTGCGAATTTGGCTTTTAAATTCGTTAAGATCGTGAAGTTCGTAAAGCGGTGGTAAAATTTTAAGTTCGCAATTTGTTGCCTGACAAATGTTTAAAATTTCGACGCGCTTTTCATAGGGACAAGTGGGAATCGCAAAAATTATACTATCAATTTTATACTTTTCAGCAGCTTCCACAATTTTTTCTTTACCGCCAAAAATTAAAGCACCATAACAATATTGACCATGCAAGGATTTATCATCATCAATAATACAAGCTACTTTAATTTCTTTATGGTAAGATAACTCTTGCACAAGGGCCTGACCGGCGCTTCCCGCACCAATTATCATTATATTACCGTCAATTGGCCCCGCCTTTGCACTTGCTTTTTTATAAATTAAATAATACTTCATACCAAATCTTTGTGTTAAAATCAAAATCAGTATAAAGAAATAATTTATAATTAAAATTGTCATATCTTGGTGAAATTCTGTTCTGAAAACAGCAACAGTTGCAACCTCAACTGTGAAAATTCCCAAAAACAAAGCAATGGCAATTTTTATAGATTCAAAAAAACCTGAAGATGCCCATAACACATAATAAATTTTAAAAACATAAAGAAAGAATACTGTAACAATAGGTAAAAGCGCTATGAAGAAAAATTTTGCTAATTCATAAGTTTCGTATTGATTATCAAATACCGAAAGAGTAAGTACCGTAGATAATACTATTACAAGCATATCATAAAATATGTTTGTAAACAAATTAACCATTCTCTTATTCATCTTCTAAAACCTTCACTATTTTTATTATAATAAGCTAATGCCCATTGACTTGCATTTGGCAATTTCTTTTTCGGGCCAAATTGAAACTTGTACCTCACCCACATGCGCTTTTTCAAGCAAGAACATACAAAGTCTTGACTGACCTATTCCGCCGCCCACTGTAAGCGGTAAAGCGCCATTTAAAAGCATTTTATGAAATTCATAATTTAATCTTTCTTCCTTGCCTTCGGTCTTTAATTGAGAAAGCAAAGATTCACGGTCAACACGAATACCCATTGAAGAAATTTCAAAAGGAATATCTAAAACGCGGTTATAAAGAATAATATCGCCGTTGAGTTCCCAATCGTC
>JAZKYB010000074.1:0-3685 GCA_045611905.1 Acutalibacteraceae bacterium
GGCAAACCCCGATGCACATTATAAAACCACTGCGCCTGAAATTTGGGATGATTTAGACGGCAAGGTTGATGTTTTGGTTTGCGGCATTGGTTCGGGCGGAACAATTACCGGTGTAGGTAAGTTTTTGAAAGAAAAAAACAAAAATGTTAAAATAATTGGTGTTGAACCACTGTCGTCCCCGTTTTTAACTAAAGGCGAAAAGGGACCGCACAAAATTCAGGGCATAGGTGCCGGTTTTATACCCCAAAACCTTGACACAAATATTTATGATGAAATTATTACCGTTTCAAATGAAGACGCAATAAACTTTGCAAAAGAAATTTGCCTTTTAGAAGGTCTTTCGGTTGGAATTTCGGCAGGTGCTGCGCTTTGCGGTGCGGCGGCCGTTGCTAAAAAAGAGCAAGATAAAAACATTGTTGTAATTTTGCCTGATGGCGCTTCGCGATATATGTCAACAGAATTATTTGATTAAATTTTTAAAACTCCCCACGCGCATAACGGCGAGGGGAGTGCTTTTTATTAGGAAATGTTAAATATTTAACAAACTTTTTGCCGAAATTTGAGAAAATATAAAATTCTTTGACAAGTTTTTAACAATCCCATTGACAATTGAATATGCAAAGCATATAATATAGAGCATATACTAAATTTTTTGGAGGTCATTATTATGGCAAGAGTTTACAATTTTAGCGCCGGCCCATCTATGTTACCTGAAGAGGTTTTGAAAACTGCGGCTGACGAAATGTTAGAATATGGCACAAGCGGTCAATCGGTTATGGAAATGTCTCACCGTTCAAAAGAATATCAAGCAATTTTTGACGAAGCAGAGGCAAATCTTCGTGAAATTATGAACATCCCTGATGATTATGCTGTTTTATTCTTACAGGGTGGCGCTTCTACTCAGTTTGCAATGCTTCCTTTAAACCTTATGAACAAAAATAAAAAAGCCGACTTTATTGTAACAGGTCAATGGGCTAATAAGGCATATCAAGAAGCTGCTCGTTACGGTGCAGCACGTATGGTTGCTTCTTCTAAGGATAAAACCTTTAGTTACATTCCAAAGGTTGCCGCTGAAGATTTTGATAAAGATGCTGACTATGTTCACATTTGTTTTAACAACACAATTTACGGTACAAAATATAATTATATTCCTGAAACAGGCGATGTACCACTTGTGGCTGACATTTCAAGTTGCATTTTGTCAGAGCCAATTGATGTTACAAAGTTTGGTGTGCTTTATGCAGGCGCTCAAAAGAACGTTGCACCCGCAGGTGTTACTATTGTAATTATCCGTAAAGACCTTATCGGCAACGCTATGGATATTACCCCAACCATGCTCAAATACGATACACATTCTGAAAATGGTTCAATGTTTAACACACCACCTTGCTATTCAATTTATATTGCAGGTCTTACATTTAAGTGGATTAAGAAAATGGGTGGCCTTGAAAAGATGAAGGAATTAAACGAAAAGAAGGCAAAAATTCTTTATGATTTCCTTGATAATTCTAAAATGTTCAAGGGCACAGTTGTTGCTGAAGACCGTTCACTCATGAATGTTCCATTTATTACAGGCAATGACGAACTTGACGCTAAGTTTGTTGCAGAAAGTAAAAAAGCCGGTTTTGTTAACCTTAAGGGTCACCGCAGTGTTGGTGGTATGCGTGCATCTATCTACAATGCAATGCCGATTGAAGGCGTTGAAAAGCTTGTAGAATTTATGAAGAAATTTGAAGAGGAAAATGCATAATGTATAAGATTAAAACTTACAATAAAATTTCTAAATCGGGTTTAGAAGTTTTTGACGAAAAATATACTATTGGTGATGAAGTAGAAAATGCCGACGGTGCGATTGTTCGCTCTGCTGCACTTCACGACACCGAATTTCCCGCATCATTAAAGGCGATTGCCCGTGCAGGTGCAGGTACTAACAACATTCCAATTGACCGTTGCAGCGAACAGGGTATTGTTGTTTTCAACACCCCCGGTGCAAACGCAAATGCCGTTAAAGAACTTGTTTTGGCAGGTCTTTTCCTTTCTTCACGCCGTGTTGTTTCGGGTATTGAATGGGCAAAAACCTTAAAGGGCAATGGCGCCGAAGTTGGCAAAATGGTTGAAAAGGGCAAAGGCGCTTTCGGTGGCCCTGAAATTAAGGGTAAAAAGCTTGGCGTTATTGGTCTTGGTGCTATTGGTGTTATGGTGGCAAATGCTGCTAATCACCTTGGTATGACCGTTTACGGTTATGACCCTTATTTGTCGGTTAAATCTGCTTGGAACTTAAACCACAACGCAGTTTATATTAATGATATTAACGAAATTTACGCAAACTGTGATTACATCACAATTCACGTTCCGCTTGTTGACGGCACAAAGAAAATGATTAACGCTGACACCATTGCTAAAATGAAGGACGGCGTTAGAATTCTTAACTTCTCTCGTGCTGCTTTGGTTGACGATGCAGCCCTTATCGCTGCTTTAGAATCCGGCAAGGTTGCATCTTATGTGACTGACTTCCCAACCGATGATGTTTTGGGTGTTGATGGCATAATCGCAATTCCACACCTTGGCGCTTCTACCCCCGAATCTGAAGACAACTGTGCTTCAATGGCTGCTAAAGAACTTATCGATTATATCGAAAACGGCAACATCGTAAATTCAGTAAACCTTCCCGAAGTTACAATGCCACGAAGCGGTGCACATCGTGTTTGTGTAATTCATAAGAATATTCCAAATATGCTTACAAAAATTACCGCACTTGTTTCTGAAGATGGTATCAACATTGAAAACCTTCTTAACAAATCTCGTGGTGATTATGCTTACACCATGCTTGATATTGGCGAAGCAGATGTTGAAACACTTGAAAAAGATATTAGCAATATCGAAGGTATTATTCGCGTAAGAACTATTTAAATAATTAAAACCGCAGGTTGTAAAAAATCTGCGGTTTTCCTTGTGAAATATCGTTACTTGGCTTTACATTTTACTGTTTTTATTGTAAAATAGAAATGATAGGCAGGTGAGGGAAGTTTGAAAAAAATCGTTATTATCGGCGGTGGTGCTGCGGGTATGAAAGCAGCTATAAGTGCGGCTTATAAATATAAAGACGGCAGTGCTTTAATAACCGTGGTTGAAAAAAATGCCCGTCCATGCCGAAAGGTTATGATAACCGGTAAGGGCAGGTGCAATGTTACAAACAATTGCGACCTTGACACTTTAATTCAAAACACACCACGCAACCCTCGCTTTTTATATTCTGCCTTTTCGGCATTTTCTTCACAAGACACTATGGCTTATTTTGAAAGTGTTGGCGTTCCTCTTAAAACCGAAAGGGGCAACCGTGTTTTCCCCGTGTCTGACAAAGCGGTTGATATTGTTGATGCTTTGGTCAACAACGCAAAAGCGGTTGGCGTTAAAATTATTACAGCTGAAGCGGTGGCGGTTTTAACCGAAAATGGCGCTGTTGCAGGTGTCAAACTTTCAAATGGTGATGTTTTGCCGTCCGACAGTATTGTTGTTGCAACGGGTGGGGTTTCTTATCCTGTTACCGGCTCTACGGGTGACGGCCATAAAATTGCTAAATCGTTAGGGCATGGTGTTAGTGAAATTTCAGGTTCGCTTGTGCCAATGGAATGTCACGAAGGGTTTTGCACACGCCTTTCGGGTTTAACCCTTAAAAATGTAACGC
>JAZKYB010000075.1:0-11136 GCA_045611905.1 Acutalibacteraceae bacterium
GCTTGGCCTCCGACTTAGAATCAACACGATTTGCCTTTAAAGAATTTGAACAAACAAGCTCGGCAAAGTTATTGTTTTTATGTGCGGGTGTCTTTTTTGTTGGTTTCATTTCATAAAGGTTAACCTTTATGCCGTTATTTGCGGCAATATAAGCGGCCTCACAGCCCGCAAGCCCCGCACCAATAACATTGATTTGCATCATTTTTTAATTTCCTTTTTTAGTTTTTGCACGGCTTGGGCATTCAGAATTCATACAATACTTTTTGCCCTTCATGCCATTTATGATGTAACTTCCGCAGTCTTTGCAAACTTCACCGGTTGGAATACCGGGAGAAGCAAAGTCGCAGTTTGGATAGTTTGTACATCCATAAAATTTATTTCCCTTTTTCGAAAGACGCTTAACAAGTTTTGCACCGCATTTGGGGCAAGGTTGTGTAATTTCATCTTCCGGTACGGGTTTTGTGTTTTTACATTCGGGATAACCCGGGCAAGCCAAGAATTTGCCAAAACGACTTGTTTTAACAACCATTTTTCTGCCACATTTATCACAAATCACATCACTTTCAACTTCGGGCACTTTTACCCTTTTGCCTGTAAGTGAATTTTCAGCTTTTTGATAAAAATTATCAAAATCGCCATAAAAATCTCTGATAGTTTCAACCCAATTCAAATCACCAACACCGATTTTATCGAGCTTTGATTCCAAACCTGCGGTGAATTTAACATCAAAAATCTTGTTAAAATATTGCACCATTAAATCAGAAATAACCTTGCCAAGTTCGGTTGGTTTTAATGATTTCTTTTCACGCACAATATAATCACGGTTCATAATATTTGAAATAATTGGCGCATAGGTTGAAGGGCGGCCAATACCATTTTCATCAAGTGCTTTAATTAAGGTTGCTTCAACATATCTTGCGGGGGGTTGTGTGAAGTGTTGATTTGATGACAAGTCGCGAAGTTTTAAAACATCGTCCTCTGCCATTTCAGGAAGTGAACTTTCCTTATCTTCATCTTCATCCTTGCCCTCAACATACAAAACAGTGAAGCCATCAAACTTAACCGAATAACCACTTGCTTTAAAAAGATATCCGTTTGCGGTAATATCAACATTAACGGTGTCTTGAATTGAAGCAGCCATCAATGATGCAATAAAGCGTTCCCAAATAAGTTTATAAAGCTTATATTGTTCGGAACTTAAAGATTCTTTAACCTGTTCAGGTGTTAAATCAATAATAGTTGGTCTAATTGCCTCGTGTGCATCTTGCGATGTGTTCTTGGTTTTAAAATAGCGTGGTGAAGATGGCAAATATTTGCTGCCGTAATTAGCGCCAATAAATTTGCCGGCTGCTGCCCTTGCCTCCTCCGAAATGCGAAGAGAGTCAGTACGCATATAGGTAATAAGACCTGTTGTGCCATGACCCAAAATGTCAATACCTTCATAAAGCTGTTGGGCAATTCGCATTGTGCGTTGACCGGTAAAACCAAGCTTGCGTGATGCTTCTTGTTGAAGGGTTGATGTAATAAATGGTGGTGCGGGTTGACGATTGCGCTTACCTTTTTTAACATCAGTTACAACATATTCAGCACCATTAAGTTTTTCTAAAATCTCATTTGCTGATGCTTCGTTTTGTATAGAATCAATCTTGCCGTTTTCATCGCCATAAAGCTTTGCAACAAATGTTTTACGACCTGCTGCAAGTTTTGCTTCAACTGTCCAATATTCTTCGGCAATAAATTTTTCAATTTCGCGTTCACGTTCAACCACAAGCTTTAAAGCAACAGTTTGAACACGACCTGCCGAAAGACCGCTTTTTACCTTTTTCCATAAAAACGGACTTAATTTATAACCAACAATTCGGTCAAGCACACGACGAGCTTGTTGTGCATCGACCAAATTCATATCAATTTTTCTTGGGGCGGCCATACCGCTTGTAACACCCGATTTTGTAATTTCGTTAAAGGTTACGCGGTTTAAATCGTTCATATCAAGACCCAAAATTTGTGCTAAGTGCCAAGAAATTGCCTCACCCTCTCTATCAGGGTCGGTTGCAAGATAAACCTCATCACAGTTGGCAACAGCGTTTTTAAGGTCTTTAATCAAATCTTTCTTTTCAGCCATATTGATATATTGGGGCTGAAAATCGTTATTTATGTCAACACCAAGGCGTGATTTTGGCAAGTCACGAATATGACCTTTAGAAGCCATAACCTCGTATCCGGTACCTAAATATTTCTTAATACTTTTTATTTTCGAGGGTGACTCAACAATTAAAAGCTTTGACATATTATTCCTCCATCAGAGTTATTTACAAATTTCATACTGCCCGCCTGGAAGGGCACGAATGATAAATTCCATTTCGAGTTCAGTAAGTGCCGATAATAAATCAGACGGTGAAAGGCCTGAATTTAAATCATCGGGATAAAATTTTTGCTTATCCAAACAATTATACACTATTTTAGCCGAATTTGAAAGAGTTATCTGCAATGTTTTTTTATTATTTTTTTCTTTTTCGGGCTTTGGTACCGCTTTATATGCCTTTTCAATGTTAATTTTATCAGGAAAACGGACAATATATTCACCAAAAACATCCGAAGTGTCCAAAAGTGGCTTTGCACCATCACGAAGCAAAGCGTTCGAGCCCTTATATTGCTTCATGTTGGGCAAACCCGGAATTACAAAAACATCTTTACCTTGATTTAGCGCATGGTTTGCGGTAATAAGTGCACCACTTCTTGCGCCTGCTTCAACCAAAACGGTACCTAAAGAAAGGCCTGACAAAAGCCGATTTCTTACAGGAAATGTATAAGAAGTAACCGGCATATCAGGTGGATATTCGGTTATAAGGCACCCTTTTTTAGCAATATGCTCACGCAGGGCACGGTTTTCTTCAAGATAAGAAACCGAAAAGCCACAAGGCATTACTAAAACGGTAATCCCCTCTGCCTTTAAAGCACCCATGTGGGCAAAGGTGTCACTTCCAACTGCCCCACCACTTACAACTATCATTCCCGAACGGGCGAAGCGATAGCCCAAAGAATAAGCTGACTTTTTACCAAAATCACTAACCTTTCGTGGTCCTACAATTGTAACCGACGGTGTGTTTTCAAAATCGGGAATTTCACCTTTAACATAAAGCGCAATGGGTGGGTTTTCAATTTCCTTTAAAGGTGTTGGAAAATCATCGCTATGAATATTTATAACCCTAACACCCGTATTGTTGCAATTTTCTAAAATTCCCTTTGCTTTTGTTATAAGCGAATTTTCAAGCTTTTCTGCAACGCTTTTTGGCAAAAGCTTTGCACGTGTTGTTGCATCAGCATCGAAAACCGCCTTTGCATTATAAAAGCTATCAAAAATTCTATTAACATAACGGTTGCCTTGCCCCAGACAAAGCTGTAACCAAATATAATATTCCATTATTTCATCATTTCCCACATTGAAATTGCAGCAGCTGTAGCAGCGTTTAAAGACTCTGCCTTGCCACACATTTTAATGGTTATTTGTTCGTTAGAATTTGCTTTCATTTCATCGGTTAAACCGTTGGCCTCGTTACCGATAATCAAAATTGAACCGTCTAAAAAATCAACATTGGTTATAGATTTTGCGGTTTTATTAACAACACAGGCATAGGTTTTAAGACCCGAATTTTTAAGGTCGTTTACAAAATCATTTAAAATAATTACAGGCATACGAAGTAAAGTACCCATTGAAGCCCTTAAGGATTTAGGAGAATATGGGTCGACACTGTCGCTTGACAAAATAATGCCGCTTACCCCCAATGCTTCGGCAGTACGGGAAATTGCCCCCAAATTTGAAGGGTCATTAAGGTTTTCAAGGGCAATATACCTGCCATTTTTTGAAATTTCGGGCGAAAGTGTAGGAACTTTAACCACCGCAATAACGCCTTGCGGTGAAGAAGTATCGCTTATTTTTGAAAAAAGACTGTCAGGAATTTCAAAAACCTCATCAGCGTTTTTAATGAAGCTTGAAAGCTCGAAATCATATTTTTCTTTAGCAGTTTTTGAAATAATCAGTTTATCAAACCTAATTGAATTTGACATTGCATCATCGCAAATTCGAAGCCCTTCTAAAACAAAAAGCCCCTCTTTTTTGCGGGTTTTTGAAGATGTTTGTAAACCGCAAACAAGTTTGATAAGCGGATTATCTTTGCTTGTTATAACCTTAAATTCCATTGATTTTTCACCCCAATATAAATGAAAAAGTCGCCCGAGAGAAAAAATACCTCGGGCGAAAATAATTACTTTTCTAATGCTTTCTTTGCAGCTTTAACTAAGGTTTCAAAGCCCTTAGCATCGTTTACTGCAAGGTCAGCCAACATCTTACGGTTGATGTCAATATTAGCTTTTTTAAGACCATTCATAAATGATGAATAGTTCATACCGTTCATTTTGCAAGCAGCAGAAATACGGGTAATCCAAAGACGACGGAAATCGCGCTTTTTAAGACGACGACCGATGTATGCATATTGACCTGATTTCATAACTGCTTCTTTAGCAGTTTTAAAAAGCTTAGACTTAGCGCCAAAATAGCCCTTTGCAAGCTTTAACACTTTATTTCTTCTTTTGCGTGTAGCTAACGCACCCTTAATACGTGCCATTTCTTATACCTCCAATTTATAACTAATTCTTACTTGTAAGGGATTAACTTCTTAACGGTTGCGGTGTTGGTTACGTCAGCAACAACAACCTTGCGAAGGTTTCTCTTACGTTTTGTGGTCTTCTTGTTGAGAATGTGTGACTTGAAAGCATGTGCACGTTTTACTTTACCGGTTTTGGTAAGCTTAAAGCGTTTCTTTGCGCCACTGTGTGTTTTAATTTTAGGCATTGTAATTCCTCCATACTAATATGTTTTTTAATTATTTACTTTTTTACAGGAGCCAAGAACATAAGCATGTTACGTCCTTCTAATTTAGCAGGTTTTTCAACACTGGCAACTTCACTGCAAAATTCAGCAAAACGGTTCATTGTTTCTAAACCAATTTCAGGATGTCCCATTTCGCGACCACGAAAACGGATAGAAACCTTAACCTTATCGCCCTTTTGTAAAAACTTAATTGCTTGCTTGCCTTTTGTTTCAAAGTCATGAACGTCGATACTTAAACCTAAGCGAATTTCTTTGGTTTCAATAACCTTTTGATTTTTTCTGTTTTCTTTTTCACGTTTTGCCTGTTCAAAACAATATTTACCATAGTCCATAATCTTACAAACAGGCGGTTGTGCATTTGGTGAAATGCAAACTAAATCAAGGTCGGCTTTGTTTGCTTCGTCAAGTGCCTTGTCAATGGAAACAATACCCAACTGACTGCCATCTTGCGCGATAACGCGAACTTCCTTAAATTTAATACCTTCGTTTATAGCAACTTCTTTACTGCTAATGCTAACGCACCTCCAAACAATAAATAACAAAAGCGTGGACGCAATAACGCCCACGCATAAGAATACCAAAGAGATTTTTGGAACTTATTAACCCTTTTAAACAAAATTTGAGGGTGAGGACGATATACGCACTACTTTGTTGTAACAATTATTATACACAAATTTACGAATTTGTCAAGTATTTTTTTAATTCTTCTGCTTTATCGGTTTTTTCCCAAGGCAAATCAATATCAGTTCTGCCCATGTGACCGTAAGCAGCAGTTTGACGATAAATAGGACGGCGAAGACCTAAATTATCAATAATTGCTGAAGGGCGCAAATCAAATACGCTGTTTACTGCTTCAACAATTTTGTCATCAGCTATTTTGCCGGTGCCAAAAGTATCAACCATTACTGATACGGGTCGTGCCACACCAATGGCATAAGCCAACTGGATTTCACACTTGTCAGCAAGACCTGCAGCCACGATATTTTTAGCAACCCAACGAGATGCATAAGCGGCACTGCGGTCAACTTTTGTTGGGTCTTTGCCCGAAAATGCACCGCCGCCGTGACGGGCATAACCACCATAGGTGTCAACAATAATTTTACGGCCTGTAAGACCCGTATCACCCTGTGGGCCACCAACAACAAAACGACCTGTTGGGTTAATAAAGAACTTTGTATCTTTATCTAAAAGATTAGAAGGAACAATAGGTTTAATAACCTTTTCCAAAAGGTCAGCACGCAAGGTTTCAAGTGTTACATCTTCAGTATGCTGGGTTGAAACAACAACAGTATCAACTCGAGTGGGAACACCATCATTATATTCAACAGTAACCTGTGTTTTTCCGTCAGGATTTAAATAATCAAGTTCACCGTTTTTGCGAACATCGGTAAGGCGCTTAGCCATTTTGTGTGCCAAAGATATTGCCAAAGGCATAAGTTCTTCAGTTTCGTTACAAGCATAACCAAACATCATACCCTGGTCGCCCGCACCGTTTAAATTATAAGCATCTTCTTCCCCATCTTTAAGTTCAAAAGATTTATCAACACCCATTGCAATATCGGGTGACTGCTTATCAAGCGATACCATAACAGCGCAAGTGTTGCCATTAAAGCAGGCCTTTTCGCTGTTGTAACCAATATCACACACAACCTCACGCACAATTGCAGGAATATCAACCTGTGCAGTGGTGGTAATTTCACCCATAACTGTTACAACACCTGTGGTGCAAAATGTTTCACAAGCAACACGGGCATAAGGGTCTTGACTGAAAATTGCGTCTAAAACTGCGTCAGAAACTTGGTCAGAAACTTTGTCGGGATGACCTTCGGTAACCGATTCAGAAGTAAAAAGCATTTTTGCCATTTTAAAATTCCTTTCTATTTTAAAAACATAAATTACAAAAAAATAACCGCCTACTTTCGAGGCGGTTTTTATAAAAACAACCTCATCTTTCGGATTAACCGACGGATTTAGCACCTTGTAAAAACAGGTTGCCGGGTTTCATCGGGCCGTGCCCCTCCACCACTCTTGATAAGGACGATATTTAATTTGCGTAAATCATTGTAACATAAAATCGAAATTTGTCAAGTTATTTTTTAAGTATGGGTGAAAGCTTTTTATAAATCAAAAAGCAAATAGCCGCATCAATAATTCCCTTTGCAAAGTTAAAGGGTAAATTAAAAATTACAAGCGCATCAAAAAGTCCATCAACCGACGGTAAAATTGCCTGGTACATACCAATAATAGCATTCATTGGCAAACCATAAAGCACCGAAAACGCAGGATAAACGATAAAATAGTTTGAAGCAATGCTAATAACTGCCATAACCAATGCACCCATAAGAGAGCCAATAAGGGCATATTTACGGTTTTTGTGATACTTATATATTGCCCCTGCAACACCAACAAAAATGGCACCAAGAATAAAATTAGATACTTCGCCGACGCCTGCACTTGTGGTAACAAAAAGATGCAACAAATTCTTTAAAAGGCAAACAACAATGCCGTAAAGCGGACCATACACAAAACTAACAATTAGTGCGGGTAATTCCGAAAAATCAAATTTAACAAAAGACGGAATAATAGGTAACGGAAATTCAAGCAACATTAAAACAAAGCCCACCGCACCAAAAAGCGCACAAAATGATAGTTTTTTAATTTCTTCTCTACGCATTTAAAACACCTCTAAAAAAATAACGCCCTTAAATAAAATAAGGGCGTTAAAAGTTAAATATCAACTCTTCTTTCATCCAGACTATACTGTCGGCTTTGGAATTTCACCAAATCAGCCATATGGCTCGCGGGCTTTACCGCCGGTGAGGAATTGCACCTCGCCCTGAAGATTATATTAACATTATATGACAATAATCGACTATTGTCAACTATTTAAAATACATAAACAACTGGCATTTAATCATACCATTATAAAGCTTGCGGCGCTTGTCAGCAACCTTACCGTAATGCTTTTCAAATTCGTCGTGTGGGCTTATAATAAAGTACTTTCTACCCTCGCCCATTTCAAACTGCTTGCCCATCACTTTATAAAGTTCTTCAGCAGCTTTTACATCTAAAAGGCGTTCTCCGTAAGGTGGGTTGCAAATTGTTAAGCAACGCTTTTCGGGGGCTTTAAAATCCTTCACATCGCCAATTGCTTCCTTAACATATTTTTCAACGCCTGCTTTCTTGGCATTTGCCATTGTGAGTTCAACGCAAGCAGGGTCAATATCGAAGCCCTGTGCCCTGAATTCAACATTTTTAAGAATTAAATCTTGTGCACGGGTGCGTTCATCCATCCAAATTTTGCGGTCTAAAAAGCCAAATCGTTCAGCCGCGAAATATCTACGAAGACCGGGTGCAGTTTTTGTTGCCATAAGGGCCGATTCAATTAAAATTGTACCACTTCCGCAAAATGGGTCAAAAAGCTGTGTATCAGGAAAAATTCGTGCCAAATCACACATTGCAGCTGCAAGGGTTTCTTTTAAGGGTGCATCATTTGAATTACGGCGATATCCCCTTTTATGAAGCCCGTCACCACTTGTGTCTATCATCATTGTAACAACATTTTTGTGTATAGAAAAACGAATTTTATATTCGCTTCCGGTTTCGGCGAAAATGTTAATATGATAACGCAATTTAAGGCGTTCAACAATGGCTTTTTTGATAATTGACTGACAGTCAGGAATACTAAAAAGTTGTGAATTTATGCTCCATCCATTAACAGGGAAAGCGTCATCTTTACCGATATAATCTTCCCAAGGAAGTGCCTTAACACCATCGAAAAGTTCAGTAAATGTTGTGGCTTCAAATTCACCAACATTTATCATAATTCGTTCCGCAAAGCGTGAACAAATATTAGCACGAGCCAACATATTTTCTTCACCGCTTAAAAGCACACGGCCGTTTTCGGGAGTTACATCCTCAAATCCCATACGGCGACATCCATCGGCCGCTATGCTTTCCACCCCAAAAAGACATGGGGCAACTAAATTTATTTTACCCATATATTAAACCTCAAAAAAAGGCGAAACCTTGCGTTTCGCCCATTTAATTTATCTTGTTCTTCTTTTGGTGCGATTGGCTTCTGGATTTTTTCTCTTTAAATCCGAAAACTTTTCATCGCTTGTTTGCTTGAAGCGGTTCATCATCTCTTCAAAACTTGCCGGTTCCTGCTTTTTAGGTGTCCATGTAAAAGAGTTTGGCGCCGGTCTTTGTGTGTCATTTGGGCGGCGTTCCTGTCTTGGACGGCGTGGTGCAGCTTCAGTTTTTTCGGGCTCTAAAGCACGTTTAATGCTTAAACTGATTTTTCCGTCATCGCTGACATTCATAACCTTAACCTTAACAACATCGCCAACCTTGAAAAGCTCTGAAATGTCGTTGATATATGTACGGGATACCTCTGAAATATGAACCATTCCCGATTTTCCATTTCCCAAATCGGCAAAAACACCAAAATTAGTTATTCCGGTAATTTTACCTTCCACAATTTCTCCCACAGTAAGCTGCTGCATAAGTGATGATAATCCCCCTAATTACCCGAAATATCAACAAATATCTGTTCATCTGAATAGATATAACCAAGACGTTCTCGGGCGGCCTTTTCAATAATTTGTTTGTTTGATTCGTCAGACAGCATAACTTTTAACTCGGCAATATAATTTTCAGTTGCTTCGCGTTCTTTAATTAAAGCTTTAAGTTCACGCTGACTTTCATTAAGTGTTGACCAAAGATTAACAAGGTTTGCAAAAACATAAACGCAAACGAAAAGGCAAAGTAATTTTAAAATTACACTGCGTTGACGGCGTGGTTTACGCTTCATAGCACATTCCCCTTTAATATTTAATCATTTGTTAGTATACAACACCTAACCCTATTTTTTCAAGTCCTTTTTGAATAATTTTTTAGTTTTATTTATCAATATTATGCAATAATTTATACATTTATTGAATTTTTCTAATAGCCACAATAATACACGGTTTAAAAAGTTAACTGCTTTTTCTGAAATATTACTTAAAAACTTAAAAAATGCATATAAAATTTTAACAAAAAAATGTGAAATTGTGAAATAACAAATTACAAACCCAACAGCCATGCCAAAAAGGATATATCCCCTAATTTCCCCATTAGAAAGTGACATCAAAAGCAAAAAAGTAACAAATGCAATTACAACAAAATAAAATAAATCTTCAAAAAACACCGAAAGTGCGGTTGATTTATTTAATTTTCTTAGCACCCTGAAAAAGTCATAAAAAAGGCAATATAAAACGCCAAACAAAACCGAATATAAAAACGAAACCGCTTGAAAAGAACTGTTAATTTCCCACATATTTATTTAAAAATTTTGCCAAAAAAAGAACCATTGCTTTTTGATGCAGTATAAACAATAGCGTGAAATTTACCATCAATAGAAATGTCACCTGATTTTGTATCAAAGCTTATTATATGCAACCTTTCACCCTTAAGGGTCAAAAGTCCCAATGCAGTATCAAGCACAACCGTTTCATCATCGAATGAAATGCATTCCCTTATACCCGATGCGGTAAAACTTTTTCGATTTTCTAAAATAATATTGCTGTTTTGCTTAATAATTTCTTCCAAAATAAAACACCCCTTAAATTTATATTTAAAGGGTGAAAATATTATTCAATAATTTTATACATTAAAGCCGCATCTTCTTTATGAATGCTTTCCGCAAGGGTTAAAACCTTAACCCTAACAATTCTGGTTCCAAAAGAAATTTCAATTTCATCATTAACCTTAACATCATAAGATGCACGGGCAATCTTGCCGTTAACAAGCACCCTGCCAGCATCACACGCTTCATTTGCGATTGTACGGCGTTTAATAATTCTTGAAACTTTTAAATATTTATCTAATCTCACAATAAACCTCAAACAAAAATTAAGCCGTCTTTTAAGACGGCTTAAAATCAATTATTTAATAGCAGCTTTTAATGCAGCGCCAGCCTTGAAAGCAGGAGCTTTAGAAGCAGCAATTTCAATCTTGTCGCCGGTCTTGGGGTTAACGCCTGTGCGAGCAGCACGTTCAGCAACCTTGAAAGTACCAAAGCCGATAAGTTGTACAGAACCGCCTGCCTTTAATTCAGCAGCAACACTGTCAACGAAAGCTGCAAGAGCTTTTTCAGCGTCCTTTTTAGTAATGCCAGCTTTTTCAGCCATTGATGCAACTAATTCTGTTTTGTTCATAATAGAACCTCCAATAATTTTTTTAACGGTTTCACCGTTTTGATA
>JAZKYB010000076.1:0-13126 GCA_045611905.1 Acutalibacteraceae bacterium
AAAAAAGCAAAACAAGCTTTAGATGAAGTCGGTTTAAAAGATCAATATAATAAAAAGCCAAATCAATTATCTGGTGGCCAAATGCAGAGAGTGGCAATTGCAAGAGCTTTAGTTAACAATCCTGACATTATTTTGGCGGATGAGCCAACAGGTAACCTTGATGGCGAAACCCAGGCCGAAATTATGGAAATTTTCCGCCGTTTGGCAAACAAAGGCAAATGTGTAATTTTAGTAAGCCATTCACCCGAGGTTGCAAAAATGTGCGACACCTGTTACGAACTTCAAAAAATTTCAAAAAAATAATTAAAAACGAACCTACTTTTCAGTAGGTTCGTTTTTTAATTCATACTAACAAACTGTGCTCGACTATGGTCACGCTCAAGCTTTGAAATTCGTCGGTCAGAGTTTTTGATTTTTTCCTCAATAACCGGCAGCTTTGACGCCACCGCCGAATAGTTTTCCATTTTCTTTTCAAGTTGTGATAAACGGTAATCGGTCAGCTTGCTTGAAGCGAAAATACCACCGGCTGTGCCAAGCAAAGTTCCCGCAAAAGAAATTAGTGCCACTATTACCGTGCTGTTCATCTTATTGCCTCACTTTTAAGTTTTCACGTTGCTTTTTAAATTCTTCCTCTTCACTAAAAAGCGATGAATATGAAAAATAAACATATCCGTTTGCTTGTGCATCGTTTTCTATTAAATCTACCTGCCGTGCAATGATATCATTATTTTGTTGCCATTCAGGTTTGTCGGCCGAAAGGGTTGGTTTTGCCTTGTAAAAGGCAAGACCGACAACCAATTTTACATTTTCATTTTGGAGGGAAATTTGTTTCCATCCATTTAAAAGTTTTGGAAATTTAAAATCTTCACCAGGATATTCAAAACCAAAATAAAGCTGCGGCATAATAACATCAATATATCCATTTTTAACCCATCCCGCAACATCGGCATATAAATTTTCAAAATTATTTTTTACCGACGCTGCAGGACTTAATGAAAACACAACATCAGTTTTTTCAAACTTTATGGCATTATATGTACTGCTTATAAGCATATCAACATTTGCCCGTCGCCAATCGGCAAGACTTAAAGGATTTGTTGCAGCTTTTATATATACATCATAAGACATCTTGTCAAATGCCTCACTTTGTGTGGGATAAAAGTAATCATCATAATGTATTCCATCAATATCATAATTCTTCACTACTTCCCGCACCCCATTTAAAATAAGGCATCGCACCTCGCTTTCAGCGGGATTTAGATAAATACCATCCGAAAAGCAAACATTTTTATCATTATTTGCTGTTTCATCTTTAAGCCATAAATAAGCGGGGCTTTGACTGCTTATTTCATCCACATTTTGTGTGGTGGTAGAAATTCTATAAGGGTTTATCCACGCATGAACTAAAATGCCGTTTTTATGGCAAGCATCAACAACATATTTTAAAATATCAAAATCATATTTTTTGGCTTTTTCGTTTAAAGGAAAAAATTCTGACTTATATAGCGAATCGCCAAAAGCCCTTATATGAATATAAAGGTTATTGATTTCAAGGGTTTTGCAGTTTTTTATAAGCTCCTGAAATTCCAATTTAAAATCTCCTTCAAGCATGGCATTCACTTCACTATATGTTAACCAAACGCCTATATGCTTTTTAAAAGTTTGTTGCTTTTCGGGATTAAAACAACCCGTTAAAAGCATTAAGCAAATTAAAACTGCTAAAACCCTTTTCATATTATCAACCCGTTTTTCTGTAAAAAATTTCAATATCACCTACGGCAAACGCATCTATTGACGAAATTTCAATTTTCACACTTTGTGTGTCATATAAGTGTGGCGAAATCATTACGGTTTTATATTCGCCCTTGTCATAATCGTCGGTCGAAAATCTCAAATCAACCTCTACTGTTTGCCTGTCGTTAATTTTTATTTTAATTTTGCCCTTGCCCGCAACCGCAAGATAAATATTTTCAACAGTATTTTTATGTGTCATGCCCGACAATGCATAATTTTTAGTAATAATAAAACTTTCAACCTTATTGCCTTGCGAAGTTATATTCTTATTACTGTCAAAGCACATTTCGGTATCGCCATCACCGTTTAAAGCGGCAACATAAAACACTTCTTCTCGTCCTTTTGAACAAAGGAAATAAAGTGTAGAATTTTTACAAAATCCACCGCGAAGCGTTATACTTTTTTGGGTTTGCCAAGGATACCATTTTGGATTTTGCGGCTGCGTTAAATCACACGCCAAGGCACTGTTTTTGCAAGACAAAATATAATACTGCCCGTCACTTACTGCAAAACTGTCATTAGTAAGATATGGTCTTGTGTCAAGTCCTTCAGTCAATTTTACTGCACCATCAACACTTACCGAATCAATTAGATAAATATTCCTGTCATTACCAAGCCAAACAGTGTTTTTACCCACTTTGCAAACCGTACTTTTATATAAACACCCAATATTTTGCAAAAGAAGTTGGCTGTTTAATCGGTCGGCCGATTTAAAGGTTTCATCATTATCGGAAATAAGCGCAATTTCACTTATAACCTCACCTTTTCTAAGGGTTACTGCGTGAGTTTCGTTTTGCTTAAAGGCAATTATTTTATTGTTTTGCAATGAAAGGGCCGTAATTTCACCGCCATCACCAACCATAACGGTTGAACTTTTTGGAAAATAAAGCGGATTTTCATATCTTGCACTTATAAGCATATTGCCGTTTTGACCCCCGGCAAGATAAATTCTGCCATCAGCCATAAACGAACATTTAGAATCAACGACTTGTTCTAATCCGTTTTGAATATTTTTGCCCGCCATAACCTTTATGTTATTTTCGTTGTATGTCGATATAACAGGTATTGCATATTCATTGTTATCTTTAAAAAACGAAAGCGTGCCTTTTTCGCGGTCAACTTCTAATGTAATACTAACCCCCATAAAGCTTTGTGTGTCAGCAATGTTGGTGCCCAAAATCCGCCATTCAACAAACGCCGATGGTGTGTAATTTATTCGGCAAATAATCGTGTCGGATGATAAATCACCAAACGGCAACCGAAACATATTTGAATAACCGTCTGATGTATAGTAAGCATAAAACATACTGTTTAAAAGATTTTGCGATTCAACAGTTTGTGGTGCTTTAAAGCTTAAAGAAGCTTCGGCACGGGCCCTATCATAATTATTGCCACGCCCATTTACTAAAATTGTCGGGATGTAATAATCATAAACTCGTTGCCAGTCGGTAAAATCTTCGTTAATTTCATAAATGTTATAATATTTATCACCATAATTTTCTTGATTAGCAAGAGTTATAAGGGCAAATACACCGCCACCTGTTTGCGGAGTGCCGGTATAAAACACAATGCTTTCGGGCGCATTAAAAATTTCGCTTGAAAGGCGAAAAAATGTAAACGAGCCAATAGATTTTATATTAAAATCGCTTGAAATTAAGTAAACATTTATAACGTACATATAATCATCGCTTAAAAGGGTGGAATAAGCGATTTTATACTCTATGTCATAATAATTAACCACAGTGTCTGTCATATAATAATCAAACTCGTTAAATATGCTGTCTTTTTCAAGCACTACCGCATTTTCGCTTTTTGCCGAAAGTCCAAAACGGGTTTTAAGTCGGCCATCCTTATACCAAACATTTTTGCAGTCAAGCAGCATATTTTCCAAAATTTCATTTTTAAATGCTGCGCCGCCGTTAAGTGTTGGTATTTTAAAACGCTTTATAGCGGATGGTTTTAAAGAATTATATTTCACTTAAATCTCTCCCATTGTGACATTTGGCATTTTGTCTTCGATATTGTCTTTTTGACAAAGCGCTGCCGAACGTTTGGAATTATAAATTTCGGTAAAAAGATGATTTTTATTGCTGTCGCCACTTGTGAGTGCCAAAAGCATTGCCACACCATAAGGTAACGCTTCTAACGATTTTTTCGGTATCTTAATTTCGGCATTCATATCTTCAATTTCAGCTTGATTTAAGTCATTTAAAATTTGGTTGATTATATAAAACGAACGCTTATAAAGTCCGCTATCGTGTGTAATTTTATCATCAGTATCAACATAACCCAACAAATTCAGCACCCGTTTAAGCAGTTCATATCCCGTCATTAGCGTTTCCCTCCCCCGAAATTTCATTAAGCAGTTGTTTTTTATCACTAAGCACCCCGTCAGGCAGGCGTGTAATCAACTGCTTGCGGTCTATAATACCCTTTTCAAAAAGATTTATAAGGGTATTAAGTCGGTCATCATCACCATAAAGCGCACCTGCACTTACTTCAACCTTTGTGTTAAAAATTAAATTTTTATAACGCGAAGCATTAAAGGGCATATACCATGATGTATTCTTTTCAACTATTTTTATTTTGCGCTTTTCATACTTAGTAATCCAAAAATCTGCCCAAATTCGCGCGGTATCTTCTACAAAAGCGTAAAAACGATTTTTTGCAAGTGACAACGGCATTAAGCTTGCATCACGCATGGCACGAAGCGCCGAATAGTTGTCTGCCCTACTGTCACCAAGTGCCACTTCATTTGCACCACTTTGCGCAAGGGTGTTTTCAATAAGCGCATTTATTGATGCGTCATATTCCTTATTGAAAATTGGGGGTGCCACATATTTTACCGCACCGCTAACATCTTCGTTGCTGCCATAAACCTTAATAATTTGCCCCGGCTCGTTGGTGATTTTCTGTGTAATGGTATCACCGTTTACAAGCATTATGGGCATACCGGTTGTCATTGCCGACCAAACATTTGCGGTAATCATTCGGTTAATTGCAATTTGATTTGGTATTAAATATGTAATTTCGCTTTCACCAAGGGGCGAATTATTCTTTCTTTCCCATTTGAAAATTGATAATGGATATAATCGAAGCCCCGTGTCAAATTTGCGCCTTACAATTGCATTTTCGCACACCTTTACACCTTTAATTGTATAATTTTCCTTATCGTTATATTCCTTAAAAAGCTTTGTAAGCACTAAAACCTTATTATCTATTGCGCCGTTTTCAATATCACGAAGCTGACCAATATCAGCGCCGTTTATTCTGGCTTCTTTTAAAACTTCTTCAAGCGGCAAGGTGCTTGCAATAATTACAAATGGCTGTGACTGTATATCTTCAATATATTCATCCCCAAAATACACATCTTCAATATCTAAAACCTCACAGCAAATATCACCTTTAATTTCGCTGGTTTTTTTATCATCAACAAAAAGGCCTGTTTTGGCTGTTGGGTCCCAATATGTATAAAGCACGCCTGTGCCTGTAACAAAAGCATTTTTCAAAAGTTTTTCCTGCAAAACATTAAATGAAAGTCTTTCTGCAGTTACATCAAAATACTTTCTGAAAGCCGCTGTTAAACCGTTAACTTCGACCTGGGTTATAACACCGCTTGGCGCTTTTTCCAAAACCTTAATTTCAGTTTCTTCATTTTGGGGTATGCCTTCAGCCGAAAAATTAACCGCTATTGGAGATGCTAAAATTTGTGACATTTTATAGTCACCAATACGCTTAATAATGTTATACCTTACAAGCGGTCGGTCATTGCCGCATTTCGCCCCATACCATTGGTCGCCAATGAAAAACCTTTCATTTATTTTATTTTGTTCAAAAAGGCCCCGACTTCCAAGGGATGCTTTATACTGCACACCCCTTTCATATTCTGAAAAAATTTCTTTAGGCAGTAGCTTCAAATTCGTTACCTCCTTTTATGGATGAAGGGGAGATTTTTTCTCCCCTTCACGCTTTAATTTTAAGAAACTGTTACAACTGCAACATCACTGCATGTAGAAGCCGCACCGTCAACAATTACCTTAACGAAATAGAAATATTCACCTTCGGTAAGGTCAGTTGGAATAGTCATAGAAGCCGAAGTTTTACCTGCCATCTTTACAGCGCCGGTTTTGTTTTCGTCTTCACATTGATACCACTGATATGTAATTGCGCCTTCACTTTGGGCGGCAACTGTTAAAGAACCGCTAATTGAACCTTCGTTCACATTTTTGTCAGCGGGTTGTGTGGTAATGCTAACAGCGGGAGAAATCCAACCCCAAATGCTGTCTAAGCCGCTCTTGTTTACAAACACATCATAATAAATGCGATAGTCAAACTTGTAAGCGTCGGCATCGATGTTTTGTTCGGGTGTGAAAATACGCATATTTTCAGTTTTCTTTACAAGATGTGCCGCAGTTTTTGGAAGCACAAGCATGTAAATTTCGCGTGCATTTTCAATTGGTGCAAAGCCGCCTGCCGCACCGGTATTAAAGGTGTAAGCAGTCTTCATTCTGTCAGCAACAACAGGAATAAGAGACACACCATTAATAGATTTAACCTTTAATGAAACATCGCCTTGCTTAAAGTCAGAAACGGTAATCATTTTAGAAATTTCGGTTGAATTTTGCAAAGCAGCAAACATATAACCGTCCACAAAAGCCACAAGTTCTTCATCATAGCCAACAACCGACTGAACTTCGTTGATAAGCTTGCATAATGCTTCGTATGGCTTTTCGATGTCACCATCGATAACATTGCTTCTTGTAAGTGCTAAACCACCAAGTTTAGAAAGCACATAAGCATCACATTCGGGCACAACCTTGGTGCGAACATATTCACCCAAAATTTTGCCTGCCAAATTTGCAATGCCTGTTTCATCCATATCTTCACGGTCAATTTGTAATGAACGCGCACGGTCCATTGCCATTGTGTATGAGGTGTTAGAAACAGTAATAGCACCCTTTGTATAACCTGTATCACGGTCATAATCAGAAAGTCCTTGAAAATCCACATCTGGAATAATTACGGTTTTAGCACCAACGAATTTTGTTGCAAGCGCATTGTCAGCAAAAAAGCCGGTTGCACTTTTTTGTGCAAACATTTTGTCAAGCTCGCCTGCATATCTTACTGCATTTTCTATTGAATTAATTGCCATTTTTTATTTCCTCCAATTATTTTATTTGCGCCAAAGTCCTTTTAAAAATTCGGCGGTTTCGGGGTTTTCGCCCCTTGATTTGTTAAGTTGTGAACCAACACTGCTGTTTTCGGCATTCTTTTGTGCCGAAACATTTTCATTTACGGCCTTTTCCTGCAAAAGACGATATCTTAAATATTCGTCAAGCAAGGGCTTACCGCTTTTAATTGCATTTTCAATTACGCTTTTTGGCAAATCTTCAATGCCCTTAATTTCAGAAAAATTTTCTTTAACCTCGCTAAAGGTTGCCAAAAGTTTATCAGAAAGTTTAATTTCCTCTTCCTTCTTTTGCGGTTTTGGTTCATTTTCTTTGATTATTTCGCTCATTATTTCACCTTATTCCTGCATAGTGCCGTCATAATTTAAAAAGTTTTCATACTCTTTTTGGGTAATTAAATTTTCATTTTCAAAATTTACATTTTGGGTCACTTTGGGTTGCCCTTTTTTGAAAACGCCCAAAATAAAGCCAAGCAAAAAGGAGAATACTGCCAAAAGCAGAAATAGAATAATCACTAATCCCAACCTCCTTTAAAATCATTCACGGTAATTGCAGCGCTGTTTTTAATTTGACTTTTGTCGGCATTAGGTTTAAAAAACTTTACATCTTCAAAGCCATAACGCAACGCATCACACAAATGGTTTTCGCTGTCCTTTGGCATACGAAGTCCATTAACATCTCGCCGTTCATCATAAACATAAGACGATAATTCCCTTATCATATTCACACATTTAGGGCTTACTGTCATTTGATATTCCGAAATGGCGGCAATACCGTTTAAAATGCTGTCCCGCCCTTTGTAAGACGGGCAAATTCGACTAATACCAAGACGCCGCAAATCATCATTTGATTTAGGTTCGGCACAGTCGGCACGAATTTTTTCTTTTGAAAAGCCAAGCGCTTTTATTTTGTTTGCAATGTCGCTGTTAAGCATTCGCTTTTCGTAAAATTCGCCATATATATAAATTTGTTTTTCAATTGGGTTTACCATAAAAGCCACAAAAGCAGTTGGGTCGTTTGTATAACCGTAATCCAGCCCAAAAAAACTTTTCCATTTATATTCGTCACTTTTTTGCACGGTTATATCCCCTACCTGCCAATTTTCAAAAACAAGGCCTTCTGATATGCCCCAATTACCAAGACCAACCACCTCGTATTTTCGGCGGTTTGTATTTTTAATTCTTTCGAAAACCGCCCTGTCAGTATCATCCAAAAATTCATTTATCAAATAATTAGTTGAAAAGGTGTCAACCTCACGGCTTTTTTGGTCGAAAAACCTTTTTTTAAGCCAATGGGTTTCACTCCATGGGTTAAAGGTTATGGTGGTTTGCTTGTAAAGTGGCGGTGGTATACTGCCTCTCGGCACTGAAAGGTCAAGCTTGTCAAAATCCGCTTCGCTTAAAATTTCAAACGCTTCTTCAATCCAGACATAATTTAAATATCCCTGTGGTACCGTTGTTGAAGCAAGCTTTAAAACATCGTCAAAGCCACGAAAAATAATTTTTTGACCTGTCGGCTTATAGGTCATTTCCATTGGTGCAACGGTGTTGTTCCAATATTCGCTAACCCCCAACCGCTGTTGTGCCCATTTAAGTTGAGCAAATGTGCTGTCACGGTGGGTGTTCATAACCTGTCGCACCACTAATAAATTTGATTTTTCCTCATTCATAAGCCGAAAAATAAAATTAAGCGCCGTTGTCGCTGACTTTTTAGAACCTTTACCGCCCTTTAACACACGGTAACGCTTTTTGCAGTTCCAAAATTTATCATATCCCCCGCCCACAATTTCCGACATCTTAATCTCTGATGTCATCAATAATCATCACCGTCCTGTTATCAGTCGGCTTTTCATCCTTTTTCTCACTCACGATAGAACGCAGCTCCTTTATAGCTGAAAGGTCACCCGTCACCGCTTTTTTATAAAGTGCCACCATCACAGCCGTTTTTCTCGTGGGGTTTTTAACCTCAAACCCCTCATCTTTAAGAGCTTGGGTCTCTTCTGTTGATAGCTTTTCATTCAAAATACTTTTCAGGGTTTTATAAAGCAGCTTGTCACTCTCTCGCAAATTGTTCGCCTCCTTCCAGCGTGGCCATTATACCTTATTAAAAACCGCCATTCACCGACAAAAAAAGACTACACTCAAAAAAGTGTAGTCTTAAAATTTTTAAAAATCTTATTCAGTTAAATTTATTATATTATCGCACAAATTAAGATTAGATGTGCGGTGAGTTACCAAAATCACCGTTTTGTCGGTAAGTGCCTTAATATTGTCAAGCACACGCTTTTCGGTTTGCTTATCAAGTGCCGATGTTGCTTCATCCAACAATAAAATTGGTGAATCGTTTGCAATGGCACGGGCTATGGCAATTCGTTGAAGCTGTCCTTCTGAAAAACCGGCGCCCCGTTCTGAAAGCACGGTATCAAAACCATTTTGCAATGTGATGATATAATCATAAATTTCGGCAACCCTTGCTGCCTTTATAATTGCTTCATCAGAAATGTTTGGGTTGCACATTTTTATATTTTCCTTAATACTGCCCGAAACAATCATATTGCCCTGCGGCACATAAGAAAACATTCCCCTAACGCTTGAATCAATAGGTGTTTTGCCATTAAGCATTAATTTACCGCTTTTAATTTCAAAAAGGTTTAAAAGCAGTTTAAATAAGGTGCTTTTACCCACACCACTTTCACCTAAAATTGCGGTCATACTGCCACGATTTATTTCAAACGACAAATCCTTAATTACCGGTTCATCATCATAATCAAAGCAAATGCCTTCGGCCTTAATTGTTTTAAATTCATCACAGCATTTTTGAAGTTTTTCGCTTTCAAGCGCCATGATTTCATCACTTAAGCTTTCAATTTGCATTAACCGTTCAGCCGATGCCAAAAGCGAATAATATTGCGGCAAAATGCCCGAAATACTTTGAAGCGGAAGCCGAAGTTGTGACACAAGCTGTAAAAATGCAATAAGCGTGCCATAGGTTATAACACTGGCAGGGTTTTTCATTTGCACAGCACCCCATAAAAGCACCGCATAATAACCAATTGTGAAAAATGAATAAAGCCCCAAATGCAATAAAACCGACAAAACCGAACGCTTCATTTTTATTTTATAATTTTCATATAAATATTGGTTTAATTTTCCGGAAATAAAATCCCTTGTTTTAAAGGTTTTAACAACCGAAAGGTTGGCAAAGCATTCCTGCATAAAAGAGCGTGATTCACCCTCGCTTCGTTGTGCTTCTTTGTGTAAAAACTTATATTTATTGCTTAAAATCCGTGCAAAAGCAGGTACCAACACGCCAATAACCAAAATAATTATGGCAATTTTTGGTTCCAACCAAAGAAGTGCTGCCACGCAACCAATAATTCGTGTAATCATTGAAACCAAATTTGGCACAATATTTACAACACCAACCTGTAAAATCTCAACATCCGAAGTTAAACGGTTTAGCAAATCACCCGAATGATATTTTGAAATTTGGTGAAACCTTTTTTTCGTTATTTGTTTAAACAAATATTCCCTTAAATTGATTTCAAGCTTGCCCGAAACGCGTGCTTTTAAAATACTTTCAACACCCGAACACAAAACCTGAAAAACCACCAAAGCCAAAAGCCAAATACCATAATATAAAATGTTGCCGGTCCTGTCGCCCGTTGCAATTTCCAAAACAGTTTTAGAAAACACCGCAAGTGCCACAAACTGAAGTGACACCACCGCCGCCAAAACAGAAATTAACAAAAGACTTATGAAATGCACCTTTGTGTGATTATAAATCCAACTCAAAGTGGGCTTATTACTTTTTTTCATCATAAAATTCCTTTATTTTTGATGTAATAATTATATACTATAAATTTAACTATTGCAAGTGGCAACCTTTTTGTTGTATAATATATAAAATATTATTTTTGGAGTTTATGATATGGATACCTTTTTCGAACAAATTGTACGCATTAAAAAAAGCATTGGCACTTGGGCGCTAACAATTTTTATTTGGCTTTTTGCCCTTACCATTGCTGTGTTTCTTTTTATGACCGGTTTGCTTGGCGCACTTTCAGCAATTGTTATCATCGGCATTGGCTATGGCGCATGGTGGCTAACTTCAAAATTTAATGTTGAATATGAATACATTGTAACTAATGAAGATATGGATATTGACAAAATCATAAATAAATCTTCACGCAAACGCCTTGCAAGCATCACACTTTCAAAAGTTGAACGTGTTGAAAAGTTTAACCCACATTTAGTTCAAAATGTCAAAAAAGAAAATTTGCTTTTCGCGTGTGAACCTAATGACCCTAACACCTATTTAATTGTCACCACACCTGATGATTCAAAGGTTAATTATATTGTCTTTTCACCAAACGAAAAGCTTCAAGCAGCAATTAAAAAATCTTTACCAAAGTTTGTTGCAAATTCTGCTTTTAAATAATTTAAAATTTTGCCACCGTGTAAACCACGGTGGTTTTTTATTGACATAAAAAATTCGCTATGTTCATAAGTATATTAAAAACATATTTTAATGGGGCGATTTTTTGAAAAAACTGCTTTGTGTATTTTTGCTTTTAATACTTACAGGGTGTGCTCGTGCTTCAAGCATAACACCTATAACTCGCAACCTTTCATTTACTGCAGAAGTAACCTATTATAACGAATTTTACGAAATTTCAGGCGAAATTAATCAAAACGGAAAAATGACACTAAACTTTTTAGAACCCGAAGCCCTTAAAGACATTGTTTTCACCATAACCGACAACAATATAAAGGCCCACTTTAAAGGCATTTCTTACAATTATAATTCACCACAGCAAAGCGATGTCATTTCATTTATTTATAACGCATTTAAGGAAGAAGCTCCAACAGTTTATGAAAACGATAACGATTTTTTCACAAAAGGCAAATTTGACGATTTTGAATATAAACTGTTTATTGGTCAAAGCGGTTTGCCGCTTAAAATAATTGACAGTAGCGGCAGGTTTAATGTTATTTTCAAAAACCCAAGCATTAAAAAATAATAGAAAAAGAGCAGTAGTTTTTGCTACTGCTCTTTCTCTTTAAGGGGTTTGAGGAGAGAATTTCTTCAAAAGAAGAAATTATACCAAAAGGGATGCGGCTTCCCTTTGAGTACATTAAAACTATAATCCATAAATTTTAATTGAATATGAACAATTTTTAAATTTTTTTAAAGAATATTCAAAAGTTTTAATGCCAATAATAAAATCGAAAGGACGGATAAAAATGAATTACACACCTTATTCTCGAAATAAAAAGGGAAATTCAATTTTTTATATAATTATTATAATCGCATTGGCTATTATCGCCATTGTTGCTTTTATTGGTCTTTCAAATATGAACAACAAAGATATGACCGAAAAACCAAAAAATAATATTAGCGATAATCTTGAAAACAGCCAAAACAATTCACAAGAATATAACAGTAATAAAAATTCATATAATGATAATAACATTAGTAATATTATCCCCGATGTTTCAAAGGATGATATGCCAAGTATTACCCCATCAACCCCAACAAATGATGAGGTAAAAAACGAACCTTATCAAAAAAGCTATACAATGCCGATAAGCGGTGATATATTAAAGGATTTTAGCGACACCACACTTCAGTTTTCACAAACCTTTGGTGATATGCGAATTCACCCCGCGGTTGACATTGCTTGTAAGGAAGGCGTTTTAATCGGTTCTCTTACAAGCGGCAAGGTAATATCGGTTGAAGAAAGTGCTTCCCTTGGCAATGTTGTAACCATAGACCACGGCGACGGACTAATCGTTAAATACGCCGCCATTAAAGATTGCAAGGTAAAAGCCGGCGACACTGTTAAATCGGGTGATTTAATTGGGGCTGTTGGCACAATTCCAAGCGAATGCAGCGACCAAAGCCATCTTCATATTGAAGCTACTCAAAACGGCAAAGCAATTTCAATATTAAAATTTTTCAATTAAAAACCTGCCCTCGGAAATTATCGTTTAGGGGCAAAAGAGCGTACACAGTAAAATTTACATTGTGTACGCTCTTGTTTTTTGAAAAAGTTTGTGCTATTATAATTTTAGTATCTTTAAGGAGGTAATCTATATGTCAAAATATGCCGGTACACAAACCGAAAAAAATCTTGAAGC
>JAZKYB010000077.1:0-11023 GCA_045611905.1 Acutalibacteraceae bacterium
GTCTAAATTAGATTTACAAAGCAAATTTAATCCCCTCGGAGAAATCCAAGGGGATTTTTGTGTTTTGTTGCAATTTTTATATGTACGTGATATAATTAAATTTAGAAATTACAGTTTGCGAGGAGGCATATGCGATGAAAAAGATTATAACTGTTTTTTTGTTAATTCCAATGTTTTTCTCGTTAACTTCTTGTGCAATCGTTGATGCTTTTGATGCGTTAAAACATTCTATTTCAGGAGAGATTATTGACCCTGTGGATGGTTTTTCTGTTGGTGAAGAAAAGGGAGTGCTCATATATAAAGAGAACAAGTACATTATTGTAGAAGAAATTAATGGAGATTGTGAATTTGATATTGCAGATGAAGATGTTTTGTTAGGTCAAACAAGTAATTTTCCTTTTTTTTCAAACTTTTCTTATTATGCAAGTAGTCATGAATCACCTATCTTCATAATGGGCGGCAGTACCTCCAGAGATAAAGCAACTTTTGTATATTTGAAAGAAGATGTATACAATAACGACCTTGTATATGTTTTGCGAAATACGAATTATGAGTTTGAAATATCATCGACTTTTATAAAGACAGATAAGGTTGATTACGATAATCATATTATGAAAGATAAGTTTACGAAGGTTGTAAGGGTTGAATTCGTTATGAAGGATATTCCAAGAATAAAGGCAGTTAGAAGAATTTACCTAATCGATAATGTTTGGTATTGTGTAGAACAAGATGTATCTTATGAACTGTCAGACGAATTTGTTAGTGAATTAATTAAAAGTGGAGTTATAGAGTAGTTAACAATAAAAAGTATAAATAAGATATGAGATTTACCAATGGCTATTTCCCCTTTTTGCGTACTGCACCACAGGCTGCAATTAAGGATATGAAATAATTCATAACCAAATAAAACATTTAATCCCCTTGGAGCAATCCAAGGGGATTTTTGTATGCCTTGAAAAATATTCGTTTCGGTGCTATAATACAACCAAGGCGGTGAGTATATGAAGAAAACTATTTTGATTATTATTTCGATTATTTTGGTATTAATTCTATCAACAACTGCATATTTTTATATTTGGGGTGGCAAACCTTATATTGAGAACTTTGATGCCTTATCTAATGATTATGAGTGCATTGCCAATGTGGCACTTAATTATTATAACGGATTATCAGTTAGAGATGAATCTATGCTAATAAATATTCGCGAAGACCATTTATTAATATGGAATTTAGAAAACAATAATAAAACAAAAATAGACCTTAATGATGCACAAAAAGCCGCACTTGAAACCGTAAACGAAAAATTCTATTTTGGTTCTTTAAGAGTTTCAAAAGATACTGTATTTTTTGAGCGTGATGAAACGGGATATTACGGACTTGTATATTCAAAACATCCTCTTACAGCACTCTATAAAGCAGAACTTCCTCAAGCTGGTAGAGAGTATCATAGAATCAACCGTCGTTGGTATGAATGGGGTGTTTGGGGAATATAACCCCCTTTTGCGTACTGCACCACAGGCTGCAATTAAGGATATGAAATAATTCACAACCTAATAAAACAATCAATCCCCTTGGATTTCTCCAAGGGGATTTTGAATATTAAAGCGCTTCTATAAATTCTTTAAGCTTTTGTGCCAACACCTCGTGACCGGCATCGTTAAAATGCAAACCATCAACTGTGTAGGTATCAAAATCGTATTGGTTATGCGGGTTAATGCCCAAGTTGCGATAAAGGTCTAAAACCTTAATATCAAACTGCTTTGCGGTTTCTATAATAACATCGGCATAATCAATTAACGGCTTGCCCGGAGTTAACTTTTTAGCATGGGTTGATGCTATTCTATCATCAACCTCTTTACGCAAAAAGCAGCGTGCAGGTGTTATAAAAATTATTGGCTTATCACCATAATTTTGGCGCAAATAATTCATTAAAAAATATGCACCGCCGCAATAGGTTACGGGGGTGGTATCCCCTATTTCACCAAAGGGTGCATCGCCGTGAAAATAGTCATTAACACCACCGTAAACGATTACCATATCGGCCGAAGTATCCATTCCATTAGCACGACCGCAAAAGCATAAATCATAATGCGGTTTTTCACTTGGGTGAACTTGGTGTGCCAAACGGCTGCCGCTAACGCTGTAATTATTATGGCTTGACAATTCGCACATTTTGGCAATTCGGTTATCATAACGGTTATTTTTAATATCGGTAACGCCCACACCTTCGGTGATGCTGTCACCCAAAAAATTCACTTTAAATCCTTTTATATTCACTTGGTAATCCTCCTTAAACGTCAACGTCGTTTATGATATCACAAACAACACACAATATCAAGTCCATAAACTTCTACACTAATTAGTTTTATACTTATATTTTTTTGAAAATTCTTCCATTTTTTTAGGTTTTATGATATAATATAACAAAAATCAACCAAATATTAAAAAGGGGTTTATTGTATGTGGTTTATATTGGCATTGTCGTCAGCCGTTTTTGCTGCGCTAACTTCTATACTTGCAAAAATTGGCATTGATGGTGTAAATTCTAACTTAGCAACCGCCATTCGCACTGTTGTGGTTGTAGTTATGGCTTGGGGCATGGTGTTTTTAACAAACACACAGTCAGGTATTTTTGAAATAAACAAAAAAAGTTGGGTTTTTTTAATATTATCAGGCCTTGCAACAGGCGCTTCTTGGCTCTGTTATTATAAAGCATTACAAATGGGTTCGGCTTCAAAGGTGGTGCCAATTGATAAATTGAGCGTTGTTATTACCTTAATTTTGGCATTTGTCTTCTTGCACGAACAGTTTACACTTAAATCTATTATAGGTTGTGCTTTAATTGGTCTTGGCACTTTACTTATGGTGTTATAATAAAAAGCTTCTCTCAAACCGAGAGAAGCTTTTTTCACTATAAATCTAACTTATTAGGGTCAACAGGTTCAACAACAAACGAGTTGGTCCAAAAACCGGGTTTGATATAAACCTTTGTAAACGCAACCGGATTTTCAGGTGAAAGAACAACCACCATATCACGACATTTTCTGCTCATACCAACTGCACAGTGAATATTATATGTACCATATTTTAAAGGAATTCGAAGTAATTCCTTGTTTCCAATATAACCATAGGGCTGATTATTCAAATAAATGCCAAAACCACCGGCAATACCATAAGGTGAACCTTGACGATAAATGTAAATGCTACCCTCTTCCTCAATGCCAAGTTCCTTCTTGCAAGAAGGGCAAATTCCCTTTGCAGAATTAACATTTTCGACCTTTTGACAATGCGGGCATAAAACTCTGATTTTTGCTGCCATATATTTTGTCTCCCTTTAAAAAATTGCTGTATTACAGCATATTTATTATATCATATTAAAAATTTATGTCAATTTACATATTTGTTTTAAAGCTATTGAAAACCACGGTTTTTATGTTATAATTATTAAGAGGTGAAGATGATGATATATACAAAAAGCACCAAAAAGGCAATGCAGATTTGCTTTGAAGCACACAAAAAGCAAGTTGATAAAAGCGGTATTCCCTATGTATTTCACCCGTTGCACTTAGCCGAACAGATGTCAACCGAAGAAACCACAATTGTTGCACTTTTGCACGATGTTGTTGAAGATAGCGACATAACCTTTGATGATTTGGCGGAAGATTTTAATAAGCCGATTATAGATGCAATTAAATTATTAACCCACAAAGACAAAAGCGTTAAATATATGGATTATGTGAAGAAAATTAAAGAAAACCCTATTGCTAAAGCAGTAAAACTTGCTGATTTAATGCATAATTCTGACATAACAAGGTTAGACGTTGTTACCGAAAAAGACCTTGAAAGACGCAACAAATATTTAGAAGCAATTGAATTTTTAAAACAAGATTAACATAAAGAAGCCACCGATTTCTCGGTGGCTTGTTTTATTCACCCTCTTCTTCAAGCACGTTTTGCAGCACGTGTCTGTAAAGACCACGAAACTGTGCCTGTGCTTTTTGCAAGTCGCCTGGTGAAAGTTTGCCTTTTTCGTAAAGCTTGCGAAGCTTTTTGGCTTTTTTGATGTGATTTGAAAATTCGCGGTTAATGTTCCCAAGCGCCATATTGGCGGTGGGGTCTGAATAATAACCCATTTCGTTTCCTCCCATATTAAGTTTTTATACAGGAAGGCAATAAAAAAACACCTACCCTGCAAATTGATATAATTACCCTGTAGATAATTACATCCTTTGCAAAATAAGCGCTGAATTTCGTGTGTTTATAGTAACATATATTTTAAAATTTGTCAAGATTTTAAAACAAAAAAATCCATTTTTGGCAAGGTTTTAGCAACAATAACGATATAGTATTTTCTTGACAATAATATATATATAACTTATAATTATATTGGATTATAATGTATACGATTATATTTACAAAAGCGTAAAGAAAGGTAGAAAATTTAAAATGGCTTTTTATCTTCACGGCACTAATGTTCCACATAGAAAAAATACAATTAGCAAACCCGTTGTTCGCATTAGCCCAATAAAAGAAGTAACCATACCAATGTCTATGCACATTGGTAAACCATCAATTCCCACCGTAAAGGTTGGCGATTTAGTTAAGGTTGGCACAAAAATTGGCGAAGCAGACGGCTTTATTTCGACCAACATCTATTCAAGCGTGTCGGGCAAAGTAGCAAAACTTCAAGACCATTTAATGTTTAATGGTGCAACCACCACTGCAGTTGTTATCGAATCTGATGGTAATATGACATTGGACGAAAATCTAACTGCTCCCACCGTTAACAATGGTGACGATTTAGTTGCCGCCATTAAAGATGCAGGTATTGTTGGTCTTGGTGGTGCGGGCTTCCCCACCCATGTCAAATTTAATGTTGACCCAAGCCGCATTGAATATTTAATTATTAACGGCGCTGAATGTGAACCGCATGTAACAAGTGATACAGTTACTATGATGACCCGCACCGATGATATGGCTTTTGCTTTGTCGGCATTAAATCGTTATTTAGGCATTAAAAATGTAATCTTCGGTATTGAAGACAACAAAAAAGCTGCCATTTTAAATGTTAAAAAAATGGCCGATTCTTTAACCGATTTTTCTGTTTCGGTTAAAAGTTTGCCTTCGGTTTACCCGCAAGGCGGCGAAAAGGTGCTTGTTTACCATACGACAGGCCGCATTATTCCAATAAACAAACTTCCAATTGATGTTGGTTGTATTGTTATTAACTGCACAACACTTGCTACCATTGGTTCTTACCTTAAAACCGGTATGCCACTTGTTGAAAAGTGTGTAACTGTTGATGGGGGCGCAGTTAAAAACCCACAAAATGTTATTGTCCCAATTGGCACCGCAGTTGGCGATTTGTTTGATTTTTGCGGTGGTCTTTGCGAAGAACCCGAAAAGTTAATTTATGGTGGGCCAATGATGGGTGTAACCTTCCCAAATACTGATGCACCGGTGCTTAAAAACACCAATGCTGTTTTAGCACTTACTAAAAAAGAGGCCAAGCTTCCCAAAACTACTGCTTGTATTCGTTGTGGGGCTTGCACCAACACCTGTCCTTTCGGACTTAATCCCGCCGCTATTTCAAAAGCGTATGATAACGGCAATATTGAACAACTAAACGAATTAAAGGTTGATGCTTGTATGGAATGTGGATGTTGCAGCTTTGTTTGTCCTGCTAACCGTCCATTAGTTCAAAAAAACAAGTTAGCAAAACAACTTTTGCGCGAAGAAAAAATGAAAGGAGAAAGCAAATAATGGGCTCGTTAACAAAACTTACCGTATCACCACATATTCACAGCGGTCGTTCTACCGCAGGAATTATGCGTGATGTGATTATTGCTTTATTACCGGTTACGGTTGCCGGTATACTTATTTTTGGCCTTCGTGCTTTGGCAGTTATAGCCGTTTGCGTTATATCCTGCATTGGTTTTGAAGCACTTTTTAATCTAATCACCAAAAAAGACCAAACCATTGGCGATTTTTCTGCCGCTTTAACAGGTCTTTTGCTTGCTCTTAATTTGCCTGCAAATATTCCGCTTTGGCAATGTGTAATTGGATCGCTTTTTGCCATTATTGTTGTTAAATGTTTGTTTGGCGGCATTGGCCATAACCTTGTAAACCCCGCAATTACCGCACGCGTGTTTATGTTGGTGGCTTTTGGCTCTATGGCAGTTGCTGCCTTCCCTGTTGATACCGTTGCAGGTACTACACCGCTTTCATCTGATACAATGCCATCACTCACCACACTTTTCCTTGGTAATTACGGCGGTGCAATTGGTGAAACCTGCACAATTGCTTTAATTATCGGTGGTGTTTACCTTTTAATAAGAAGGGTTATTACTTGGCACACTCCCGTTGTGTTTATTTTAACAGTATTTGTTTTCTCATTCTTTTATAAAGGTTTTGATGCCATGGCTGCATTATCACTTGTTATGTCGGGTGGCTTGTTTATTGGCGCAATCTTTATGGCAACCGATTATGTAACATCTCCCCCTACCGCTTGGGGCAAAGTAATCTTTGCTGTGGGTGCCGGTGTTTTAACCTGTTTAATTCGTTACTACGGCAATTATCCCGAAGGTGTTTCGTTTGCTATTTTGTTTATGAATATTTTAACACCATATATCAGCAAATGGACAAAACACAAAATATTTGGAACACAGGAGGCAGTTAAATAATGAACAAAAGCATTAAAAATACTGCAGTTTTGGTTTGTATATGCGTAATTGTTGGATTATTGCTTGCAGTTACCAATGCTATTACTGCCCCTATTATTGAAAAAAATCAAAACGCTTCCGCTAATGCGGCTTTGCTTGAAGTAATGCCAAACGGCAGTGGCTTTGAAAAAGTTGACATTGGAAATTATACCTTACCCGCCACCGTTACCGATGTTTATAAAGAAACTGCAAACAAAGGTTTTGTTATAACACTCACCACCTCGGGCTATGCATCTGATATGGTTATTATGTGCGGTGTCACAGCCGACGGTAAAGTTACAGGTGCTAAGTGCCTTTCATCTAACGAAACACTTGGTAAAGAAAAAACTTATGGTGAAAATTTCAAAGATAAAAATGCAACAGAAGTAGATGCTGTTGACACCATAGGCGGTGCAACTAAAACAACATCCGCTTATAAAAACGCAATTAAAGATGCACTTAATTCTGCCATTATTTTGGGTGGCGGTTCTGTTGATATTCGTTCGGAAGAAGAAATTTTGGCCGATAATCTTAACACCGCTTTACCACAAGGCGAAAAGAAGTTTGAAAAATTATTCCTTGTAGAAGTTCTTGAAGGTATTGATGCTGTTTATGTTGCCCAAAACAATGCGGGTTATGTTTGTGTTATTGGCGAACAGTTCATTGGCGTTGACGCAACAGGCGCTGTAATCACCGAAGGCGTTGAAACCCCTGATGTTGTTACTAATGCCATTGCAAAAATTAAAGCATCTACACTTAAAGAAATTAATTTCAAGAAATATACCGCTATCGCTGATTTTGTGGTTTCGGCACAAAAAACCGCAACCGGCAACTATGTTGTTGAAACAAAGGGCGCAGGTTATGGTATTAAGGGTGGCAACGAATATCACCCCGCATCAAACGAATATATCATTGTTAAAGTCGCCATTTCTAAAGACGGCAAAATAATTGACTGTATTACCGTTTCACAGGGCGAAACCCAAGGTTTGGGCGATGCTTGTGCCGATGAAAAATTCTATGGTCAATTTGACGGCAAAACAAAGGAAAATTACACCGAAATTGATGCTATCAGTGGTGCAACACTTACCACAAACGGTTATAAACAAGCTATTGAGCGTGCCTTCGAGGCAGTAAGCACTTTGAAAGGGGCAAATAATTATGAATAAGAAAACCAATACAGCAACTCTTCTTAATGGCATAATTAAAGAAAACCCCGTACTTGTGCTTATTCTTGGCACCTGCCCCACACTTGCAACCACCAACACAGTTGACGGCGCATTTGGTATGGGTATGGCAGCTTTATGCGTTTTGCTTTGTTCAAATATATTTATTTCTTTACTTCGCAAAATAATTCCCGATTCTATGCGTATCCCCTGCTATATTGTAATTATTGCGGGCTTTGTTACCATAGTTAAACTTTTAATACAAGCTTTCTTGCCTGCACTTTATGCCACACTTGGCGTATATCTTGACCTAATTACAGTTAACTGTATTATTCTTGGACGTGCCGAAATGTTTGCCAGTAAAAACCCTGTTGTTAAGTCCGCGCTTGACGGTTTAGGCATGGGTATTGGCTTTACACTTTCGCTTTGCGCCATGGCAACAATACGCGAAGTGTTCGGCGCAGCTTCATTTGCGGGTATTGCAATTCCCTTTATGCAAAACTTTAAAATTGAATTCTTTACAAAAGCACCCGGCGGTCTTTTAGTTTATGGCTTGCTTATTGCTTTAATTTATGTAATCACAAAGGGTAAAGCACCCGCAAAAACTTCATTCTCGTGTAAGGGTTGCCCACATGCAGCAACATGCACTATCGAAACCTGTTCAGAGAAAGGAGCTAAGGCATAATGGATATGTTTAAAACACTTATAATTATCTTGCTTTCATCAGTTTTTGTTGATAATTATGTTCTTAACCGTTTCTTGGGAATTTGCCCCTTCTTGGGTGTTTCAAAAAAGATAAATCAAGCAACAGGTATGGGTGTTGCCGTTACAATAGTTATGCTTATTGCAACAGCAGTTACTTGGCCCATTCAATATTTATTGCTTAACAAGCTTGGTCTTGGTTATTTGCAAAACATTATATTTATTCTTGTAATTGCAACACTCGTTCAAATGTTGGAATTAGTGCTTAAAAAACTTTCACCCACCTTATATAACGGTTTGGGCGTTTATTTGCCGCTTATTACCACCAACTGTGCTGTGCTTGGTGTTACAATTAACAACATTAATGATGGTTATAACTTTATTCAATCAATGGTAAGCTCGCTTGGTTGCGGTCTTGGTTTCTTGCTTGCCATGGTATTGTTTTCCGGTCTTCGTTCACGCATTGACGAAAGCAATATTCCCGCCCCCTTCAAGGGCTTGGCCGTTACTTTAATTGCCGCTTGCTTTATTTCTTTAGCATTTATGGGCTTTGGCGGTGTTGTTGAAAATATTTTTGCTTAAAAAATCAGAGGTCTAATATGGAAATTATACTTGCATTCATTATAATGCTGTTTATCGCAATAATTGCGGGTGTGTCACTTTCTTTGTTTTCACGCCTTTTCACAATTGAGGAAAATCCACTTAAAGCACAAATAAGAGAGTGTCTTCCCGGTATTAACTGCGGCGCTTGCGGTTACAAGGGCTGTGACGACTATGCAGAAGCTTTATCAAATGGCAGCGTAAACCCCAGTCTTTGCATTCCGGGTGCTCAAAATGTTGCTAACGAAATTGGCAATATTCTTGGCATCGAAGCCGAACCCTTTAAGGATGTGGTTGCTTTTGTTGCTTGCAACGGACATTGTGAAGCTACATCTAAAAAAGCAATATACGAAGGTGTCAGCACCTGTCACGCCGCTTCTATGATTTATGGTGGCAACAACAGCTGCCGCTTTGGTTGCTTGGGCCTTGGCGACTGTGCTTTTGCCTGCCCTTCCAATGCAATTTGCTTAGTTGACGGTATTGCTCACATCAATACAGCGCTTTGCCTTGGATGTGGCGTATGTGCAAATACATGCCCTAAGCACATTATTAAAATGTTGCCACAGGAAACTGCCACTGCTGTAATGTGTAGCAACACACAAAGAGGTGCCGATGCACGCAAAACATGCAGTAACGCTTGTATTGGTTGTAAAAAATGTGAAAAAACCTGTAATAATGGTGCGATTATCGTTAAAGATAATTTAGCAATTATCGATTATGAAAAATGTACCAATTGCGGCGAATGCGTCAAAGCATGCCCAACAGGTTGCTTAAAATCGGTGTTCTTCCCCAACATTCCAAGCGATACTAATTTTGAGGAAATACTTGTATAATATGGAAACTTCAAAAACCAACAAACTACATCGCCGCAATGATATAATTTTAATTGCCGTATTGCTGCTTTTGGTTATAATTAGTGGTATGTATTTATTTTTGTTCCGTGCAAGCGGTGACACCGTAAAGGTAACAATAGATGGCAAGCATTATGCCACCTATTCCCTTTCGGAAGATAGAATTGAAGATATATACACCAATAACAATAAACAGCATAATCGTTTGGTTATTAGTAATGGAAAGGCACATATTGAAACTGCTACCTGTCCCGATAAAATTTGTGCTGAACACAGGGCAATTTTTCGTGATGGCGAAAGCATTGTTTGTCTTCCAAACCGTGTAATTGTTTCTGTTATAAAAAGTGATGATGCCAATACGCCTGATGCAGTCACATAAACGGGGTGTTGTATATGAATAAAAAAATTAAAACAATTGCTTTTACAGGCATATTTACAGCACTTGCAATTATTTTGGCGTATGTTGAACTTTTAATACCACCACTTTTCCCTTCTTTACCCGGTATAAAAATTGGTCTGCCAAACATAATAATCATCTTTTTGCTTTATCGTTATAAAACTTCGTGTGCTATTTTAGTATCCCTACTTCGAATTGCACTTGTTTCTTTGCTATTTAGCAATGCGATGGCATTTATATACAGTTTAGCAGGTGCAGTTTTAAGTCTTTTAATTATGATTTTGTTGCGCAAACTTGATTTGTTGTCAGTAGTTGGTGTAAGTATTGCTGGTGCTGTTGCGCACAATATAGGCCAAATTTTAACAGCAATGCTTTTGCTTGAAAGCAGCGAACTTGGATATTATCTGATAGTGCTTATTTTTTCGGGCATTATTGCAGGAATTTTTGTGGGACTTTGCGGTGCCCTTTTAATTAAAAAGTTTCCTAAAATTCCGCTGTTTTTTGATTAGCAATTGACAAATATATTATATTATAGTAAAATTATTATGTCCGTATAAATAAATTTTTTAGGAGACAAAAAATTATGAAAAAGTTTTTATCGATGACCCT
>JAZKYB010000078.1:0-1416 GCA_045611905.1 Acutalibacteraceae bacterium
ACTTCAGTTACAAGCGGCGTTGTATTCGACGAAGCAACCGAAGAACTTAATTGCATTATTTCTGAAGAACTTGCGACCTTTAACAGCATTTCGGTTGAAGATGTGATTTCCATATCAAACCCACAAAATGAAGAGGAAGTTTATGAACTTACCGTTGTGGGTATTTATAAAAGCAGCGAATCTAACAACCTTAGCGGTTCTATGTTTGGCATTGGCCAAGACCCTGCAAACAAAATTTATTTAAGTGCCTCGGCACTTCAAAAAATAATTGATGCATCGGCCGAAGCGGATGAAGCTAACACTGATTCTGACGAAGAAACCGCCATAAAAGGCACACTTTCCGCCACTTATGCTTTTGCTGATGTTGATGCTTATAACGCTTTTGAAAATGAAGTGCGTGAACTTGGCTTGGATGAAACATACACCATTTCTTCAAGCGACTTAATGCAATTTGAAAACAGTTTAAGACCGCTTACCACCCTTTCCACTACTGCGGGTTGGTTTTTAGTTGTTATTCTTATTATTGGTGCTGCCATTCTTATTGTGCTTAACATTTTCAATGTGCGCGAACGCAAATATGAAATCGGTGTTCTTACCGCAATGGGTATGAAAAAAGGCAAGGTTGCACTTCAATTTATGTTTGAAACACTAATTGTAACAATGATAGCAATCATTATCGGTGCATGCGTTGGTGCTGTTAGCAGTGTGCCTGTGACCAACAAACTACTTGAAAGCCAAATCGCAAGTCAGCAACAAAGTCAAACCAGTATTGAAAACAACTTTGGTCGCCCGGGTGGTTCGGGCAATCGCCCCGGCGGTAATATGCCGCAAATGCCGGGTGGTTTCGGCGGCAATTTCAATGATATTGAAAACATTGATGATTTATTCAATTCCACAGCCAACTATGTAAGCGAAATAGATTCTGCAATGAACTTAACTGTTGTTGTGCAAATGTTGGGCATTGGCTTACTTTTAACCATAATAGCAAGCGCTGCTTCAATTTCGTTTATAATGCGATATGATCCACTTAAAATTCTTGCAAACCGCGACTAATGAAAGGAGAAATCAAAATGTCTATATTATCACTTAAAGATATTTGCTTTTCTTACGGAAGAGTCAAAGTTTTAGAAAATATTTCCTTTGAATTTGAAAAAGGCAAAATTTATTGTATTGTGGGAAAATCGGGCGCAGGTAAAACAACCTTACTTTCGCTTTTATCAGGTCTTACAAATGCAAGCAGCGGCACAATTTTATATGACGGCAAAGATATTTCAAAAATTGACAAATATAAATACCGCAGTAAATATATTGGTGTAATTTTCCAAAGTTATAATTTAATCACAAAATTTACTGCTGCTGAAAATGTTGTGCTTTCAATGGATGTTTCGGGCGCAAAAATTAAGAATAAAAAGCAAA